>JBIQMB010000037.1:0-12061 GCA_044463745.1 Chitinophagaceae bacterium
GCAGTACGTAAATCCATTGATGGGAACGCTTTCCAAGTTTGAACTCTCAAACGGAAATACTTATCCGGCCATAGGCCGTCCGTGGGGAATGAATCTCTGGACACCCCAAACCGGCAGAATGGGCGATGGCTGGGCTTACAAATACCAGGACGATAGGATCGTCGGGTTTAAGCAAACCCATCAACCTTCGCCATGGATGAATGATTACGGATACTTTGCCATCATGCCTGCAACCGGCAAACTTCGCTTTAAAGAAGCAGACCGCGCAAGCTGGTTTTCGCACAAGACAGAAATAGCTCAGCCGCATTATTACAAGGTGTATCTGGCTGATGCGGATGTGACGACAGAACTAACGACAACCGAACGGGCGGCCAAATTCAAATTTACTTTCCCAAAAGCAGACAGTGCATTTATCATCATCGACGCCATTGACAAAGGATCGTACATTAAAATTATTCCGGAGGAAAATAAAGTAATCGGATATAGTACCCGAAATAGTGGGAGCGTTCCGGCTAACTTCAAAAATTATTTTGTAGTCTATTTTGACAAGCCTTTCGGATACAAACAAACGTGGAACGATAGCGCTTTTTCGTCAGCAAACGAAGTTAAGAGCAATCATGCCGGAGCGGTCATTGGCTTTAAAAATATGAAAAGAGGAGAACAGGTGAATGTCTCCGTAGCATCATCATTCATCAGCTTTGAGCAGGCCGAACTGAATCTCAAAAGTGAACTCGGAAACAAGACCTTTCAAATGCTGAAGAAAGAAGGAGAGAATGCATGGAACGACATCCTGGGAAGAGTGAAAGTATCCGGTGGTACCGACGAACAACTTCGTACATTCTATTCATGCCTTTACCGTATGGTGTTTTTTCCGCTAAAAATGTATGAAACAGACGCCTCAGGCAAGATCGTGCATTACAGTCCATATACAGGCAAAACGGAACCGGGATATAAATTTGCCGGGACCGGATTCTGGGATACTTTTCGGGCATTGTACCCCTTTCTTCATTTGGTTTACCCATCCATAGCCAAAGAAATGCAGATGGGGCTCATCAGTGATTACAAAGAAGGGGGGTGGCTTCCGGAATGGTCATCGCCGGGATATCGTGGTATCATGGTAGGAAACAATTCGGCATCAGTAGTTTCTGAAGCCTGGCTCAAAGGGCTGAGGGGATACGATATTGAAACACTTTGGGAAGCGCTGAAACACGGTGCTGCCAACGAAGGGCCGGAGGCTACCGGCCGCAGGGGCGTTTCTTATTACAACGAACTCGGATATATCCCCAATGACGTAAACATCAGCGAAAATGTAGCAAGATCACTCGAGTATGCTTACGATGACTATGCCATTTATGCGTTGGGAAAAGCGCTGGGAAAGCCGGCTTCTGAAATTGACATCTATAAGGAGCGGGCTATGAATTATAAAAAATTATTTGATCCACAGCATTTGCTCATGCGGCCCAAAAAGAAGGACGGCACCTTTAGTACACCTTTCAATCCTTACTCATGGGGAGGAGCTTTTACCGAAGGCAACAGTTGGCATTATTCATGGAGCGTTTTTCAGGATATTGAGGGATTGAAACAATTAATGGGCGGAAATCAAAAGTTTGTACAAATGCTGGATTCCGTTTTTATCATGCCGCCCGATTTTGGAGATTATTCCTACTACGGTTCCATCATTCATGAGATGCGCGAAATGCAGATAACCGGTATGGGGCAATATGCGCACGGCAACCAACCCATTCAGCACATGACATACCTGTACAATTATGCCGGTCAGCCATGGAAATCGCAATACTGGATCAGGGAAGTTATGGACAGGCTATATCATTCAGGACCTGATGGATACTGCGGCGATGAAGACAATGGGCAAACCTCGGCCTGGTATGTTTTTTCAGCGATGGGATTTTATCCGGTTACGCCCGCAAGCACGCAGTATGTTATTGGATCACCTTTATTTAAAAAGGTAGAAATCAACTTTGAAAATGGTAAAAAGTTGAAGATACATTCGCCGCTTAATAGCAAAGGAAACAGGTATATTCAATCTCTCCTTTTTAACGGCAAACCGTTATCCCGCAATTATCTGGAACATTTTGATTTATTAAAGGGAGCTGACATTGAATTCCTGATGGGATCTCAGCCGCAAAGATCAAGGGGAACATCACCCGCTGATTTTCCGTTTTCCATGAGCACAAACAAATAAGAAAATTTAATTCTGTAGCGGATCAATAAGGGCCGGCAAATCATTCGCCGATTCTTCGTTAAACTCAAGGATAAAGTTATTCATCCCCTCGCCGATGAGGATGTTTAAAAACTTTTGCTGAATAAGTTCAAGCATATTGAGAAACAGAAAGAGAGCATGAATCCGGTTTTCACAAACATCAAAGATTTTTTCAAAAGAAATCGTCTTACGTGCCTTTACCAGTTCAAAAACGTATTTGCGCGCACCTTCCATCGTATAATTATATCTGACCACGGTATGAACCGGACGATGTCGCTTATCCTGAAGACGTTTGGCAACCTTCTCAAACGCTTTCATCAGTTTAAATAAGGAAACAGTTTGAATTTCGGTGCCTTCGGCTTCTTTCTCACCCACCGACAATATTTCTTCCTGAATGTTTCCTCTCTTAAAACGCAGCATCCGATCAGACTCCATTTCAGATAATTTTACAGAAGCCTCTTTAAATCTTTTGTATTTGATTATCTTCTCTACCAGTTCCTGACGGGGATCAATTTCGTTGCCTTCCGGGTCCAATTCTTTTCGCGGAAGTAACATTTTGGCCTTGATATGCATCAGCGTACTTACAAATAATATGAATTCACTGCTGAGTTCGATATTTAATGTTTCGCTTTGGTGTATATAATTCAGGAAATCATTGGTGATACGGGTTATCGGAATATTATAAATATCCAGCTCATCCCTTTCAATAAAAAAAAGCAGGAGATCAAAAGGGCCTTCAAACTGAGGTAACCGTATCTGATAGGTTTCAGGTTTCATATATTCATTCAGGATGCGAATGTAAAACATTCCGTCAGATTATCAACCGTACACAGCAGACCATCAGTGGGCTGAAAGCGCCTTAAACGAACCGATCCTACCTGGAGACATTAAAATGATCGGCCAGAACAAATACATCTTACCAGTTACCAGATAATCAGGGGCATAAGTTTTCTTCTACATAGATAAAACCAAAAAAATCGTATTGCCAAGTTCCAGAAATTTTGAAAATACATTCCAGATAACCCTGCCTAACTGAAATTCCACCTTCGAATTCGGGAAAATTCAATAAATTCACACGGTCTTTCCACCCAACAGAATACATTTCTATTTGTGGTAACTTACCTTTGCAAATCCTAATCGGAACAAGACCATTAATTAATAAAATGACATCAATGAAAATCAAAATTTTTTCAAAAAACCACGGTATCAGCCTGATTTTATCGCTTGTTTTATTCCTTCTTATTCAAACAGGATGCAAACAAGGTTTATCAGATTCAAACTATGATCTGGCCAAGATCGACACAGTTGTCACCGGCAGTGTACAAGCCGAACTTACCTTTGCGCCCAATGTTCCCAAACCATTGGAATACACATCACCCAAAAGAGTGGAAGTGAAATTTCGGGTAGTAGAAAAAGTAATGGATATTTCAGACAGTACACAATATACTTTCTGGACATTTGACGAACATGTACCCGGACCGTTTGTTCGCGTTCGTCAGGGAGATCTGGTTGACTTTACACTTGAAAATGCTGAAGACAGCAAGCTATCGCACAACATTGATTTTCATGCATGTACAGGCCCAGGTGGTGGTGCAGATGCAAGCAGTACAGCACCCGGACAAACAACCCGCTTTCAATTCAGAGCTATGACTCCGGGCCTTTTCGTTTACCACTGTGCCACAGCTCCGGTTCCCTTACACATCGCTAACGGTATGTACGGATTGATTCTGGTAGAGCCACAAAGCGGATACGAGAAAGTGGATCATGAATATTATGTTATGCAGGGCGAATTTTATACAAAAGGAAAATTTGATGCTGCCGGTTTGCAGGATTTTGATGAAGATAAAGCCCTGGCCGAAAAACCTGACTACGTTTTGTTTAACGGAAAAAACAGAGCACTTGTAGGAAAGGGAGCTCTTACTTCTAATGTAGGTGAAACCGTGAGATTATATGTAGGTAATGGTGGTCCCAACCTGGTTTCATCTTTCCACGTTATTGGCGAAATCTTTGACAAAGTACATGTAGAAGCCGGAAGCACCGTCAATAAAGGCGTACAGACGACCCTGATCCCTGCAGGCGGCGCTACCATTGTAGATATGAAGACAGAAGTTCCGGGCACTTATTTACTGGTAGATCACAGTATCTTCCGTGCCTTTAACAAGGGAGCCATTGGCCAGCTAAAGGTCACCGGAAAAGAAGATCCGTCCATGTTTCACCCTATTAAAAAATAAATCATTACTCCGGACGGCATACCACCGTCCGGTTTCTTTTTATACACTATGAAAATGCTGCCTTTTTTATTTGTTTTCGTTTGGATGGGAATGAACGGCTACAGCCAGTCGGCCACTGCGTCCAACAGCAGTAAAAAAATGGTAACCATCCCTGCTACCACCTATACGCCGTTCTTTCGTTTGCCCAATTCCCCACCCGTTTCATTACATGCGTTCAGAATGGATGAAACAGCCGTCACCAACGCCGAATTTCTGGAATTTGTAAAGGCAAATCCATCATGGCAAAAAAGCAAGGTCAACAGGCTGTTTGCCGATAGCAATTATCTCAAACATTGGGAAGGGGATGTATCAATCGGAGAAAAAAATAAAGACATTTACAATAGTCCGGTAGTAAACGTTTCGTGGTTTGCGGCTAAGGCTTATGCGGCCTGGAAAGGCAAGCGATTGCCAACCGTAGCCGAATGGGAAACGGCGGGCTCGGCCAATATGGTTCAGTCAAAATTTAAAAACCTGACCGAGCAAATTCTGAATTGGTACACCAAACCCAATGAAAAAATATTGCCCAATATTCGGACTACCGGAAAAAATACCTATGGGCTCTATGATATGCACGGCCTGATTTGGGAATGGACTTTCGACTTCAATAGTTTTATCAAAAGCGGTGATTCGCGCGCTAATACCCAGGATGAACTTAAATTATTCTGCGCATCCAGTTCCTTGTATGTAAAAGATAAAAGTGATTATGCTTCCTTTCTTCGTTTTAGTTACCGGGGAAGCCTGAAAGGAAACTTTTGTATTGCCAACCTGGGTTTCCGCTGCGCATCCGATTCAAAATAAACGATCATGAACAAATTATTATATCTGTATCTTCTGATGTTTTTATTCTCTTGTGGCCAGTCAGAAAAATCTGCCTTTACCGGTGAAATAGAAAATAACGTTGCCCCGGTCGGAACCATCCCCGACGAGAGTATTTATAACCTGACCGACACCTTCACTACCCAGGATAATAAACCTGTATTGCTAAAGGATTTTGCAGGAAAACCAACCCTTGTTTGCATGATTTTTACCCACTGCGATTATGCCTGCCCCCGGCTCACCGCTGATATCAAAGGCATAGAAGAAAAACTGAATAAAGATGCAGACAAGGTCAATTTTCTGCTGATCACTTTTGATACAGAAAGGGATACGCCGGAGAGACTGGAAGAATACCGGAAGATGATGAAGTTAGATGAACGTTTTACCTTGCTCCATGGCGATGAAGATGCCGTACGCACCTTGTCTGTTTTATTGAATGTACAATATCAGAAAAATGCCAATGGAGATTTTTCGCACAGTAATATCATCAGCATTCTGGATAAGCAGGGAAAACTTTCTTTTCAAAAGGAAGGCATCCAGGCCAATCATGAAGAAACCATTAGGCAGATTAAGGCAGAGATATAGAAGGTTTAGGATTTCTGATTGATACTGATTTTTCGAAATTTTCAGAAAACAATATTGTTGCCTTTCCTAAATTTTGTCTCAAGACTCAATCCATATTTTCACAGATTTCTTTAACTAATTATCTGATGATGCCGTACATATCGAAACAAAAAAAGGAAAAACAGGTAAAGAACGCTTTGCTGATTATGCTAAGCTGAAAACAGCTACCTCAAAACAGCGCGAAGGATATATCACATCTGAGTTTGGGATACACTGGCCCGAACTGGATGAAGACCTTACTTTTAGCGGTTTCTTTAAATCAAGGAATGTAGAATCTTCCCTCGGGTTATTATTTTCAAAAATCCCTGACTTCAACATATCGGCTTTTGCCAGAGAGATAGAAATACCTCATCCCTTAATGGCCGATTACATCTCCGGAAAGAAAACACCGTCTGAAAAACAGATGCTCAAAATCCTTAAAGGAGTGCAGGATTGGGAAAAAAAATTGCAGGGAACAGGAATTGGCTTATAAGCCGCCTAAGATTGTGAATTAATTAAAGTTACTCATGGCACATTTTTGATTCAGCAAGAGTTATAGGAACAATTATATCTATTGCCGCCGGTTTTAACCGACGGTTTGAAAGCGCGACTGGGCATGGCTTTAGCCTCATTCTTTGGTTGTAAATAGTCTCACCCTTTTATGATATTCCCACAGTTTATTTCACTCCATCTACATGGTTACATACATCTCTTTTCTGAAATTTAAAAATTTATGGCAGCTTCTTTTCAAGAATTTACAGACTCAAAAACTCTCCGCATTAACTTTCGGAAGATCACACTTTTACCAAACCCATCTCTATCAGCTTCTCTGCTATCTGCACTGTATTGGTTGCCGCACCCTTGCGCAGGTTATCACTCACAATCCAGCAGTTAAGTGTACGTGGACTGCTCTCATCCCTTCTTAACCGGCCCACAAATGTATCATCCTTATCATGTGCCAGTAACGGCATCGGATACACAAAGTTCGCCGGATCATCCTGCATTACCAGGCCGGGTGTATTGCTTAGTATCTCTCTAACCTGTTGCAGGTCAAAATCATTTTCAAATTCAATATTCACACTCTCGCTATGCCCGCCGGTGACCGGAATACGAACACAGGTAGCCGTAACCTTTATCGAATCATCACCAAGGATTTTTTTCGTTTCATTTACCATCTTCATTTCCTCCTTGGTATAGCCGTTCTCCATAAACACATCAATGTGTGGAATAACATTTTTATCAATCCGGAATTTGTAGGCCATCTCTCCTTCTATGTTATTTCTCTCATTCTCCATCTGCGCTACGGCCTTTACTCCGGTGCCGGTTACACTCTGATAAGTACTCACCACCACTCTTTTTATTTTATATTTCTTATGCAGCGGATTGAGCACCAAAACCATCTGTGTGGTAGAGCAATTCGGGTTGGCAATAATTTTATCCTCTACAGAAATAACATCACCATTCACTTCAGGAACCACCAGCTTTTTTGATGGATCCATTCTCCATGCCGATGAATTATCAATAACCACAATCCCGGCCTCTGCAAACTTTGGGGCCCATTCCAGCGATGTACTTCCGCCTGCTGAGAACAGTGCAACAGCAGGCTTGGCCTTGATCGCATCCTCAACGGAAACAATTTTATATTTCTTTCCCTTAAAACTCACCTCCTTACCCACTGATCTTTCGGAAGCAACAGGAATAAGTTCAGTAACAGGAAAATTTCGTTCTTCAAGAACCTGAAGCATTTTGCTACCCACAAGTCCGGTAGCGCCTACGACTGCTATTTTCATTTTAATTTCGTTTTGCGGCTGCAAAGAAAATACAAAGTATTATCTTTAACAAAAGCTGACTGTTTTATGACAAAATTCTGTCTTTCTATTGTAGCCTTTTTTATTTTATTCAATGTACAGGCTCAATTTTTTGATAATTTCTCAGATGGCGACTTTACCCACAACCCTTCATGGCAAAGTGCTTCCGGCGATTTCATTATCAACAATCAGTTGCAGCTACAGTCGGCTAACACTACCGCCAACGCAACCTTTCAGATTACCACCGCAAGTACACTGGCCGGCAAAGCGCAGTGGGATTTCTGGGTCAGACTTGATTTCAATCCCTCCTCTGCCAACTATGTGGATGTATGGCTCACTTCAGCCATGCAAGAGTTAAATCATTCCGGCAATGAGGGTTATTTCGTCCGCCTCGGCAGTACAGATGACAATATTTCTCTCTATAAAAAATCAGGAACGGGTTCGCCCGTAAGAATCATCGAAGGGGAGAAAGGTATTTTGAATGCTTCCTCTTCTAAAATGAAAATCAGGGTTATCCGAAACGAACAAAACCGCTGGATCTTGCTTAGAAACATGACCGGAGAAGGCGATGTCTGGAAGAGCGAAGGAGAAATTACCGATCACGAGTTGTCAGGTTCCGAGCACTTTGGTATATCCGTAAAACAAAGCACAGCATCTTTTTTTCAAAAGCATTTTTTTGATGATTTTGATGTGAAGAGCCTGGAAAACGTTCCGACAAAACTAAAGGTAAGTTCTGTCAGAGCAACGGGTGTCCACTCCGTTCAGATCACTTTTGATAACCCTTTGAATACCGCATCGGCACAGGATATTCTGCATTATCATGTCAGCAATGCAGGCAATCCGGTTTCAGCATCTCTGGATGCTTTGGATGGGCGGATTGTTCATCTTTCCTTTACAGAAGAATTAAAACCGGATGTTAAGAACACCATCATCATCAATGCTGTTACCGATGTTTATGGCAATACGGTGACGGATGAAATGATTGACTTTTACTATTATAAAGCGAACAGGTATGATGTAGTAATCAATGAGGTATTTGCAGATCCTTCACCTCAGATCGGCTTGCCTTTACAGAAGTTTATCGAACTCAAAAACACGGCTTCCTTCCCCATTAATGTGGTCAATTGGCAAATGAGGGATGATAACAACACGGCTATTTTACCATCTGTAGAGTTACTGCCCGATAGTTTTCTTATCATCACTACTACCACCGGTCTCGATTCGTACCGGCCTTACGGAAACGCCATTGCGGTCAGTGGTTTCCCTTCGCTGAATTTATCCGGAGGCAGACTGGCTCTTTATGATAACGCGGGTGTTCTCATTCATGCCATGCAATACGATCTGACAACATACAGGAATGAAGTAAAGAAGGATGGCGGCTTTTCGCTTGAACTGATTAATGCGAAATACGGTTGCGGTGGAGTGGAAAATTGGATAGCCAGCAACGACCCTACCGGCGGCACACCCGGAAGAAAAAATTCCGTTGCCTCAGCCGACATTCCATCATCTACGATAAATATCGTAAATGCTTACCTGAAGGCATCAGACACCTTAATCATCCGGTTTGATAAAACGATAGACAGTGCCTCGGCTGTCAAAAAAGAAAATTACACCCTGTCTGACGGGCTGAGCATTAGCAAAATTGAATGCGCACTTCCTTTCTTCGATGAAGTAAAAATAACGCTGACAAATAGTACACAATCCGGCAAAACTTATCTTGTCAGCATCAACAACATTACAGATTGCGCGGGCACTGCTATGGGAAACAAAAGCGCTCGGTTCGGCATTGCTTCCTTACCCTCAGCAGGCGATATTGTTATCAACGAAATTTTGTCGGAACCCAAAACATCAGGCGGCGAGTACATCGAACTTTATAACAATAGCACGCAAATTTTTGACATCAGTAATCTGTATCTCGCCAACAGAAATTCTGCCGGTGCACCATCCTCTCTTACCAGAATTTCATCCACATCATCTTTATTTTTTCCGGGCGATTACTTATTGCTTACCAAAGACCCCCAATCCACTATTCGCGATTATCCCTTTGCAGATGCGAAAGCAATTAAGAAAATGAATACCATGCCTTCCATTCCAAATGACAAGGGCTTCGTATTGATTTTGGACCAACACGGAAATATCCTTGACGAGGTGAACTATGATAAAAGCTGGCATTTTCCTCTAATCAAAGACAAGAAAGGTGTTTCTCTGGAAAGAATTCATTTTAACGGTCTGTCGGATAAAACCAACTTTCACTCCGCTTCCAAAGATGTAGGCTTCGGAACTCCGGGAATAAAAAATTCACAGAACCGGGAAGAATCTAATGCTTCAGTTGAGTTTAGGGTTACTCCCGAAGTTTTCTCTCCTGATAATGATGGAACTGATGATTTTTTAACCATCAGCTATGCATTCAGCAGTCCGGGCTTCATCACAAACATCAAAATATTTGATGCTGCCGGAAGGCTTGTCAGATACCTTGAAAAAAATTCATTATGCGGACTGAAAGGTTATTACCGTTGGGATGGACTTGATGATAAAAGCCAGCAATTACCCCAGGGAATTTATATGATCTATTTTGAATCGTTTGATGAAAACGGGAAGAAGATTGTACATAAGAAAAATGTCGTACTTGCACGGAGACGGTAATGAAAATCTTGAAAAAGAAAAAAAATAGTTTGAAATATTTTTTTTATGCGCTTTTAAATTCCTTTCTTTGATACAGCATTTGGAATTAACTGCCAACAATCCATTTCTCAAAAACAGAAACTTTTAATAGCCAAATAACAGCCATGGCAAACACTTAAGGGAACTTCCCTGATTTTTTATTTTATAACCCATTAAAACCAAAAGGATGCAAAAAGTATTATCACTCCTCATTGGTGTGTTTTTTTGTATGAACGTTTTGGCGCAATCCGGCATCACGGTAAAAGGGACAGTCAGTTCCACCGAAAATTCGCCGATAGCCGCTACCGTAATGATTAAAGGCTCTACCCGCGGAACGACTGCCGACGCGGGTGGCAATTATTCCTTAGAAAACGTACCGCAAAATGCCACACTTGTTTTCTCTTCCGTAGGCTTTCAAACAGTAGAAATGAAAGTTGACGGAAAAACCTCGATAAACGTAACCATGTCTATCGATGCACAATCTCTTGACGAAGTAATTGCAGTAGCTTACGGAACCACTACGAAAGCGACCTTCACGGGCTCTGCTTCAGTCATTAATGGCAGCGCCATTCAGGATGTACCGAACACCTCCTTTCAGGACGCACTTGTAGGAAAAGCAGCAGGCGTCAGTGTTACCAAAGGATCTGGGACAGTGGGCTCAGCTACCACCATCCAGATCAGGGGTATCGGATCTATGAATGCTTCTACCGAACCGCTGTATGTTATAGATGGCGTGCCGGTATCTTCGGGCAATGCCGGACAATTGGGCGACTACATCTATTCTACCAACAACGTGATGAACACGCTGAACCCCGATGACATTGAATCTATTTCTATTCTTAAAGATGCTGCAGCAGCTTCATTGTACGGATCACGCGCGGCCAATGGTGTGGTGGTGATTACAACAAAAAAAGGAAAATTGGGCAAACCAAAAATTACCCTCAAATCCTCAACCGGCTTTTCTCCTTCATGGGCTACAGAAAACTGGAAACCCGCCAGTACGCAGGATAACATCGACTATCTGTATCGTGTTTATTATGATGCAGAGCTATCTGATGGAGGAACGGCGCAGGAATCTATGGCATACGCCCTGAAGACTCTGAATAATCGTTTCAAAAGATACGGTTACGCATTCACCACTGCTGGCGATGCACCAGATGAAAAAGTTATTATCTCCGGACTTACAGATGGCGTGGAGAACCGGGATGGAAAGTTTTTTGACTGGTCAAATGTTTACTTCCGAACCGCATTAAACCATACAGACAATATATCCGTAAGCGGAGGATCAGAAAACACCCAATATTATTCTTCCTTCTCCTATACAAAAAACGAAGGGCGAATCAAGATGAACGATTTTGATCAATTGGCCGGTCGTGTAAATCTGACTCAAAAGATTGGTCGCTATGTTGAGTTTGGCTCTAATGTAAATGTAGCGAAGAACAAATTGATTGGATTTAATGATACCGACAACGCTGCATCCAACTATTTCGAAGCGGTTCATAGTCGTCTCTTCGGTGTGTATTGGCCTACCAATTATCTGACCGGCGAACCCTGGTTGGCTGCTTACGGAAATAGCGGCGCACAGAACAATATTTTTTATGACAACGAATGGGAGAACAGTTCTCAGATACTTCAGCTTCGGGCTATCGAAAGACTTAAAGTGAACATCCTTCCAAACCTGA
>JBIQMB010000038.1:0-12015 GCA_044463745.1 Chitinophagaceae bacterium
GGGTCGCTCACATCCTCCATAGGAGCGAGTAATAGCGGAAAATCAGGAAGTTGTATGTTGGATATCCGGACCAATCTTAAAATGATTTGATAATGTATTTGAATTCTTTTGATAACAAACTTATCAGGATGTAAATTTACGCACTTTAAAAAAACTACGGGTTGAAAGACAGAAATTCAAAAAACTTTAGCTTTCCTGCGCAGTTGGGAATTTTTCTTTTCCTTACCGGAATAGGAATGGTACTGGCGTCTTTAATCACCCAGTTTGTGTGGCAGTATTCAACAGGATTGCCTGTATTATCCATGCCTTCAGAAATGAAGAACCCTCAGTTTTACGGTACGATTATGGCCATCCAGGCGCTGAGCACATTTTTCATTTTTTTTCTCCCAACAATCTTTTTTTCTATAATCTGTTATAAGAAATCTTCTGCTTTTTTAGGTTTTGCCATTCCTGTCTCGCCCAGGCAAATCATTCTGATCGCAGGTATTCTGATCCTTGTTTTTCCTTTAGGTGGTGCCTTAGCTGAAATCAACCGATTGATTCCCGTACCTTCCAAATGGGCTGCCACATTCACACAGATGGAAGAGAACCGAAAACAGATGGAAGATGCCTTTATCAATATTGATTCCTTTTCCAAGTACCTGGCATCTCTATTCGTCATGGCTGTTTTGCCCGGTATTTTTGAAGAATTTTTCTTTAGAGGCGGTATTCAGAACCTACTCACCAGATGGCTTAAAAGTCCGGCCACAGCGATTCTCATCACTGCTCTAATTTTTAGTGCTATTCATATTTCGTATTATGGATTTTTGGTAAGGTTTTCCTTAGGGGTGGTGCTCGGCTATATTTTTTACTACAGCGGAAGCATCTGGCTGCCCGTTTTGTTTCATTTTTTTTTCAATGGAGCGCAGGTTACGGCATTGTACCTGCTACATGGCTCCGACAAGATCAATACGACCGATATAGAAAAAAACTTTCCCATTTGGATGGGGCTCATAGCCTTGGTGCTGTTGGTTTTGTTGTTCAAATTTTTCAGAGAAGAATCTGTCAGAATCAGGCAAAAATTTGTTTATAATGATCCCGGAGATACGGATATTCACGATTGGATAGCCAAACATTAAACCAGTATAAATGGCATTAGATATCAAAACCTTTACTACCCGAACCATTACTGCCATTGCATTTGCAGCCATTATGCTTACCGGACTATTGTGGAATCGCTGGAGCTTCGCCTTTTTATTTTCTATCATTTTCGCCGGATGTTTTTTCGAATTATTCAGACTCCTGCATAAGATCATCCCTCAAAGACCCGTAACTCATATTCTGATAGCAATGGTGTACATTGCGCTCCCTATTGCACTGATGCTGCTCATTCGACTAAGTGGGGGCGCCGAAAATGACAACCTGCTGAAAGTTGTGCCCTGCGGAATTATTTTTTCTATCTGGATTAATGATACCATGGCCTACATTGTAGGATCATTAATAGGCAAAACCCCATTATCGAAAATCTCTCCGAAAAAAACAATAGAAGGAACGCTGGGAGGTATGATACTCGCCATTGTAACCATCACCTTATTAGGATGGGCAACAGGTTATCTGCGTATAGTGGATTGGATTTTCATCAGCACTATCAGTGCTGTTGCCGGTACGTTCGGCGATCTATTGGAAAGCAAATTAAAACGGATGGCCAATGTGAAAGATAGCGGAAAAATAATGCCCGGACACGGCGGCTTTTTAGATCGATTTGATTCAATGCTGGTGGCCATTCCATTTGTATTTGTTTACTGGGCGGTGATGATTAACTAAAAGAGAAAAATAGAGTAAAACGGAAGAACGATCGCAGCCATTTAAAAAACAAAAAGATACTGCAAAATTAACGATTACTACTTTGTTAATAATTTTCAATACACTAATTTAGTATTGGTGAAACTGAAATATACCATATCAAAATATATAATCGGACTCTTCATTTGCATGATAATTACCGGCAAAAGTCACGCTCAGTCCAATTTGGGTGTAAATGACACTTTGCTTGTAGGTGCTGTGGTGTATAATGGCGATACGATTCCGGCAAGAATTTTAGCCGGTGTTTATGTATGGAAAGGCAAGCGGAACGAAAAGAAATGGACCCGCCTGCGGAATGCTGTGTATGTAACATATCCCTATGCCCGGCAGGCAGGAATAGTGTTTAATGACATTGAAAAAAGAATAGCAAATAACCCGAACAAGAACGAAGTAAAAAGATATATCAATAGTCGGGAAAAGGACCTTAAAAAAGAATTCGCAACGCCATTAAAAAATCTTTCGGTTTACCAGGGAAAAATCCTGATGAAATTAATCAATCGGGAAACAGGCGGAACCGACTGCTACAACATTCTCAAACAATTAAAGGGAGGATTTACAGCCCGATTTTGGCAAACTGTCGCTTTTGTTTTCGGCAGCGACCTCAAACAGCCTTATGATGCCTACGGCAATGATGCCGAAATTGAATCCATCGTTCAGGAGGTAATGCGCATGTATGGATATACCTGGTAGATCACCTCAATTTTATTTGTCGTTTTTTTGAACTATTGGTTCATATCTTGAATTCCTCCACACCTCTTCATGCTCTTCAAATCATTATTCCTTTGTAATTCTTCATATCGAAGTGATGAGTGTGAGGTGGCAATACGAAATTCTTCATGGTAATAATGGTAAACCGTTAACCCCACTTAATAGCTCAAAGATTGGGCACATCAAATGAACACCTGCTCAAAATTATCTTTAAACTTTCTCTATGTATTTGCAAATAAAAACAAGAAAATCATGGCGGCCGTAACGGCTATCATTGATACCATTGCCATCCATTTTGGTGCTGAAGCCCTATGAAGCATAGCTACAAGAAATCCGGCAACCATTATTACTAATCCCATCCAAACCAAATTAATGAACGGAAAGATGTAGGTCTTCACTGCTATAAATTCTGTTGGAATATCATGTTCCTTCGTTCCTATTTTAAACTTACCATCATTAGAGATACCGCTGAATCTGACAAAGAGATTCTGCGTAATAGACGTATCATCAATGAAATCGATGGTCATGTTTGAGATGGTTAACCCGGGATAAAGTTTATAACTTGTGCCTTCATGGCTATAGGCTGTCAAATCCGCAACCAGTGCTGTATCGGTTGGGTTAAACTTAAACCTTTCATTATTCGGATTCTTCACCACATCATTTAGAACAATATATCCCTTGTCGTAAAAAAGCGTGTCGCCAATTTTGGCTTCGTGTGTTTTGAATGATATGGTGTCCGCATCCTCATTCTTTACTGAAATAGTAGAAACATAGGTAAATACATCATGAGTAAGATAATGCCTTGTATCCGGGTTGCTGGTCAGATTATTATCCTTCATTTTATAGCTGTCAGGAGCTAAGATGAAATTTTCATCAATCGAACCATCCTCATTTTTCTTCTCAAAATGAAGTTTATAAAACGTTCTTGTCTTCTCCTTGGGTGAGGCACTGTCTCCAATATAGGTTACCGTGTATTTTCCCATTTCCGTTGGTACACCTTTGATAAGGGTCAAATTTTCCATCGGATTTTCCGTACTTCTTCCTGTCGGATCCTTATCAAATGGTATAAACATACCTGTCTTGCTATTATCACTGATAACCTCTTTGTTTGAAGACGAAATCAGCATACCTACCAGCATAAAGGCAAATCCAAAATGGGTAATGGCGCTTCCTGCCATTTTCATATTTCCCTTCAGAATGATTTTAATGTAAGCTGCGTTGGCTATAACCGAGAAGATGGTTGCAAATAATGCCATATAGATCGCAATCAGAAAACCCGGCCCCTTGGAATGATATGTAATGGGATACAAAAAGCCAATTAAAACAGATACAACAACTGAAATGATTACCGGAACAGCTAACTTTTTAATAATGTAATCCCTTTTCGTATTTCGATACTTCAGATATTGGGCATAGCCGGTAAGTAAGCCGATAACAATGGCCACAAGCACCAGTACTTTATTATATGTAAATTCCCTGTCTTGGGGATCGGCCAGATTGGTGTTGAAAATTTTATTATACACAGGAAGGGATGTAACTGCAATAATAAATATTGCTGAAAGAAACAAAATCAATGATCCTATAAACATCCAGAACTCGCGCGACGAAATATTTTCTTCTTTCTCGATAGCGGGAATGTGTTTGTAATTTTTGAAAAACAGAATCAGCATGGGTATGCTTACTCCCAGTACAAACAATCCGATAAGCAGATTCATAATAAACCCGGCCTCGGTAAAGCTATGCACGGATGTATCGCCCAATATACCTGTTCGCGTAAGGAAAGTAGAATATAAAACAAATAAATAAGAAAGAATTGTAAACAGAAATGAAGCCCTCAAAGCACGGCCGGTTGCTTTATAAATGACCATACAATGTAAGCCCGCAACAAGAATAAGCCATGGAACAAGGGAAGCATTTTCCACCGGATCCCATGCCCAATAACCACCAAACGACAGCGACTCATAAGCCCATTTGCCACCCATCATGATACCGGCTCCTAAAACCATTCCGCCAAAAAGTGTCCAGGGAAGAACCTGCTTAATCCACCCACCCCAATCTTTTTCGATTAATGCAGAAAAGGCGAAACCCACAGGAATCAGTGTACTGGCAAATCCCAGGAACAGAACCGGCGGATGGATAACCATCCAGTAATTCCGAAGCAAAATATTCAAACCAATACCGTCTTTTATATAAGTAAGATAGTTGGCCTGACTAAAAATAGGCCCTTCCAATTCATTTCTGGTCAGCATAAAAGGACTGTTGCCAATGCGATGCCCGAAAACTGTAACGCCTATCAGCATTAAGATCAGAAAAACCTGGGCTGCATTGACCACCGTCATTACCAGCGCTTCACGTTTGCCGGCAGTAAAGATTACAACGCTTCCCAACACTGCGTGCCACATAGACCACAGCAAGAAACTTCCTTCCTGCCCTTCCCAAATACACGCCAGTAAAAACTTAGGCTCCAGCTCTAACGAAGAGTGTTTGTAAGCATATAAATATTCGTAGAAATGATTTCCACAGATGTAATAAAGTATTCCAAAAACCAACAGCAGTGATCCAAGCTCAACAAAGAAAACGCTGCGCGCCAATTTCAACCAGGCTTTTTTATCCTGTTCAGTTGTAGAAAGATGCGATTTAAAAAAAGCTATGGTGGCTAAAAGAGCCGAAACAAATGCCAATAAAACAAAGAAGTTTCCGGCCTGTCCGGGCAGTAAGTGTTCATTCTCGTAAATCATCTTAACAGATTAATATTGGGTGACAGAACTCTCAAGCTGAGATTTTTCGTCTTTATATTTGGAAGGACACTTCAGTAAAATGTTATCGCATTGAAATACATCGCCTTCCATTTTCCCTTTCAATACTACCCTTTCACTTTTTTCCAATTCAGCAGGCTTCGGATTAAAGTAAACCACTTTGGTGCTGCTTCCAAGGCTATCGACCGCATAGAAAGAAAGATAATTCGGATCTTTCAATGCATCATACTCAATTGGTTTCGACTTATCCAGTTTCGCTATAAGATGTACGTATGTGCCTTGTTTTTCTTTTGCAGATGCGATGGTATCATAAGTAGAAAAATCTACAGAATACATAAGAAGCCCTCCGATTGCTGCTGCAATGAGGACCAATATGATAATGCTGGATGTTTTCATTTTGCTAAGTAAAATTTTGTGAGCAAATTTAACCAAAAAAGGAATGCTAACCGCCGATTTCTATGGGATCAAATAGTTGTAGAAAAGATAAAGTTGCAGAAAAAGAAGAAAAATATCTGAAGAATTTTACAGAACCTTCAGTCAGAAATCATTAATTTTAGCTCTCAATATTTACCACAAACCCACAAAAATATAAAAGCCTATGTTTAAACGCATATTTGTTTTGATTGCTCTGGCCGCTTTCTTTTTTACATCTTGCAAGAAAAAAGGAGGCACTGCAGATGATGAAGGAACAAATCCTCCTGAGCAGAAAGAACTCTCAGACGCAGACTCGCTTAAATACCTGATGTACCAGGTGATGGAAAAAACAATTATAGATGACGGAAGGGATAAAACTACTAATTATCCCTTGTATTACTGGTATGATAAAGTACCGGCTCTTAATCCCTTAAGCAGTGAATACAAAGATGCCCCTGCTCTCCTTACGAGAATTAAATCGTTTGCAAAAAACAATGAGGGCAAAGATATGGACCGGTATAGTTTTTTGGATGATGGTACTGTCGTAGGCGAAATTGGCGGTGTGGCAGGTAGCATCGGTTTTGAAGCTACTTATGTAAGATTAAGTGCATCCCGTATTTTACCCGTCGTTTTATTTTGCGATAAAAATTCACCAGCGGGACAAGCGGGCGTCAAACGTGGTTGGATAATTTCTACAATCAATAACCAGAGCGCACAATATGATGGCCCGAATGGCGATAATCTGAAAAAGGTAGTGAATGCACTTTACTATGATGCTCAGGCAACATTTGGTTTTGAAAAACAGGATGGCACTACAGCAAAGGTTACCTTAGCAAAAGCGGAATACAATCTGAACCCTGTGCTATTTGATACCGTATTCACCATAGCCGGAAAAAATGTGGGTTACTTTGTCTTCAATTCTTTTGCCGATGTTGTTAACCAAAATGGCGCAGCTACCCTTACGCGAAATGAAATCGACAGGGTTTTTAATAATTTTCAGGGAAAAAATATTTCATCTCTTATCGTTGACCTGAGATACAACGGAGGAGGCGAGGTAAGGACAATGGAATATCTGGCTAATAAAATTGTCCCGGCATCCCTCAATGGAAAGCCGATGTATAAAAGAGTTTATAACAGTAAACTTCAAAGTTTGCTAGAGGGAGAGGGAATGAAGACCAGTTTTAACTTCAGTAATCCGGGAGGGCTCAATCTTGATAAAGTATTTTTCATAAGTACAGGAAGTACCGCATCAGCCAGTGAATTATTGTATAATAACCTGCGGCCGTATATGGATGTAAAGCTGGTAGGGGACACCACCTATGGTAAGCCGGTTGGTTCTCTCGTTTGGCCTATCACCATATTTAAAAATAAAAAAGAAGAGCTTCTCTCTTACCTGATCGCAATTACTTTTGAAACCAAAAACTCATCCAACCAGGGCGGTTATTACTTCGGTCTCGTACCGGATGCTTTAGCATTTGACTATGTGGACGTGCCCTGGGGTAATAGCAATGACGACAACCTAAAAAAGATTTTTGGCTACCTTTCGACAGGCGTTTTTGCAAGGGTTTCGTCACTCGAAGCTGTAAAACCCGCTCCTTCAAGAAAAATATCTGTGGAAGAAATTCCTTCCCCCCGCTTCAATGGTATGGTCAGCAGGGATGATTCGAAATTATTTACGCATTAAATGATTGCCTTATAAATAATAACAATTTAAAAATGAAAAAGCCTCTTATCAAATGACAAGAGGCTTTTTTTTAAACCACACTAAAAAGTTTATCTGCCGTCACCCGTGGGTGGCTTGAAATCGGGATCGTTGTACATAGATTTATTGAATAAATAATATTTTCCATCCTTATAATTCTTCCAGTATCTGTGGCCTTTCACATCGTAGTATAATCTTCCGTCCACGCTTTTACTGGCAGCTTTATCATTTACATAAATTGTATTCGGAAATTCCTCTTTCGGGCTGCGTACAACCTTCGGAGCAGCCTTCTTCTCTGTATTATCGCTCTTCGCCTCCGGTTTTTCCGACTTGTAAATTATTTCAGAAGTGCGTGAAGGGTGCGTTCGTTTAGAACATGATAATACTCCTACCAGACAAAACAAGATTAATACCCTTTTAGCCATTCAATTTTATTAGCTATATAGGCCAAAAGCATGCCATAAATAATCCTATTGAATCAAAATCATAAAGTGAACATGGCTATAAGCATACCCACAACCAAAGCCAGTGCATAAATGGAAAGAACAATAATTGTGACGATTCCGTAAAATTTGAAGGTGGACTTTAAATTCCGGAATGATTCTTCAAAAATATATTGATTGTTATCTGCCAGTGCTTCCTTCATCTTGGTTGAAAACCTGAAAAGGAACAAACAAGGTATAAATAGCAGCACAGCCATAATAATGAAGTTAATTCTTAAACCCTGCACCGGAACCGTCATCTCGGGCATGGCATAGGTATTTCGTGCCAGTAGTTCGGGCAAGATAAAGGAAGCCAGAATCATAAACCCGGTCATAACAAATCCCACAATTGACAAAAATTTTGCCCAGCGTGCTGACTGGTTAAGTACCCCTGCGGTCTGGTCAGTTATCTGTAAACTTTCGGTTATTAAATCTCTTTCGTTCATATCGAAAAGTGTTTAAGAAATACATATTAAATCAATACGCCCGGGCAAACAATACCCTTTCACGGCTGGGCTTTCCGGTCAGGATACATTTACCTTCTTCCTTCGTGTTATCAAGCGGGATACAGCGGATTGTAGCCTTGGTAAGTTCTTTAATTTTTTCTTCAGTTTCCGGAGTGCCATCCCAATGGGCAGCCAAAAATCCACCTTTGGATTCAAGTAGTTCTTCAAATTGCTTCCAATCATCCACCGATGTAATATGCTCATCTCTATATTTCCGTGCTTTTTCGAAAATGGAAACCTGTATTTCTTCAAGCAATGTTTTAATAACATTAGCTATGCCTTCGAGTGAAATGGTTCTTTTTTCTTTGGTATCTCTACGGGTAACCTCTGCACTGTTATTTTCCAGATCGCGCAGTCCCAGTGCTATCCTCACCGGCACACCCTTCATTTCGTATTCCGCAAATTTCCAGCCCGGACGTCGGTTATCGTCATCGTCATATTTAAATGAAATGCCTAATGCTTTTAGGTTCTCCGTAATTTCATTAACCCTAACATCAATTTTTTCCTTTTCTTCTGCAGTTTTAAAAATAGGCACAATCACTACCTGCAACGGTGCGAGCCGGGGTGGTAAAACCAATCCATCGTCGTCACTGTGTGCCATAATGAGGGCACCAATCAGCCGTGTGCTTACTCCCCAACTTGTAGCCCATACATAATCAAGTTTATTATCCTTATCACTAAATTTCACATCGAATGCTTTGGCAAAATTCTGTCCTAAAAAATGTGATGTCCCCGATTGTAACGCTTTGCCATCCTGCATCATAGCCTCTATGGTATAGGTATCTACTGCTCCGGCAAACCTTTCATTGGCACTCTTCACGCCCTTAACCACAGGCATCGCCATCCAGTTTTCTGCAAAGTCAGCATAAACATTCAGCATCTTAATAGTCTCTTTTTCTGCCTCATCCGCAGTGGCATGTGCCGTATGCCCTTCCTGCCACAAAAACTCTGTGGTGCGCAGAAACAAACGAGTGCGCATTTCCCATCTCACCACGTTAGCCCATTGGTTAATCAACAACGGAAGATCACGATAGCTTTGTATCCATGATTTATATGCATCCCAAATAATCGTTTCGGAGGTAGGCCTCACAATAAGTTCTTCTTCCAGCTTAGCTTCCGGATCTACCACAATACCTTTTCCATCAGGATCATTTTTTAAACGATAGTGTGTTATTACGGCACACTCTTTGGCAAATCCCTCCACGTGCGCAGCTTCTTTACTCAAAAAGCTTTTGGGTATAAATAATGGAAAATATGCATTGACGTGGCCTGTTTCTTTAAACATACTATCCAATTGATCGCGCATTTTTTCCCATAAGGCATATCCATAAGGTTTTATAATCATACACCCTCTTACCGCACTGTAATCTGCCAGCCCTGCTTTGATCACTAAATCATTGTACCATTGTGAGTAGTCCTTCTCCCGGCTTGTAATCTCTTTGCTCATACTTTTCTTTTAGTCGCTCTATTTTACATTAAACTTGTCGTACATATTTTTCTGCCTGAACTTAATTATAATTTAACACGAATCGGGCTGGTTTATTTAATTATCCGCCGAATTTTTCTTAAATTTACAGTAAATTCGACGCAAAAGTAAAACAACATTTCAATACAATTTAAATCAAATATTATGAGGCTGATTTATTTACTCTTATTGGGCGCCGGTCTCTTTCTGGCAAGTTGCAGCTCTTCATACAGAAGCATGCAAACAACTGATGATGTATATTATTCACCCTCAGTACAGGATGACAATTACCTGGCCGTTTATAATGAAGACGAGAGGGGCAGCTATAATAATTACAGAGAAGATTATGAAATCAGGAGAGGAATTCGAAATCCGATTTATCGGAATTCCTTTAGTCTGGGCTTGAGCTTCGGCAGTCCGTTCCTGTACTCTCCTTATTCCTTTAATAGTTTCTACAGTCCTTTTTATAGCCCCTTTAATAGCCATTACGGTTCTTTTTATAACTCATTTTACAGTCCATTCTATAGCTTCGGTTCATTCTATAGTCCGTTTTACGGATCATACTACAATCCTTTTTATGGCCCTTCATACAGCATGTTTTATGGCGGATATCCATACTTTGGAAATTATTACACATCGTACTACAACTATGGACATGGAACGTACATCTCACCGAATAGAATCAATAATGGGCCACGTGTAACAAACCTTGGAGCTTACAACAATTCAGGTACAAGATCAACTATTCGCAATGTTGACAATCCGAGAACAATAGGAACTGCTCCTACACGTTCGCTCAACAGGGACAATAATCGGGATAACAATAGTCCGATTCGAAGAATTTTTGCTCCGCGTCAAACAGAAAGAGTTTATACGCCTTCAGGCAATCAAACTCAGGGTAGATTTACACCAACAACCAGGTCGGAAAATAGCAGACCAATCCGGACTGAGCGTGTAACACCCGTCAGAGAACAAAACACGCGTCCGACTGCACCGGTTCGTACTTTTGAACAGAATACCACTCCGGTGAGAACTTTTGAACCCCAGCAGCGTTCCAACTCGACCCCCGTACGCAGCAGTGGTACAAACAGCGGAAGCAGTAATGGCCCTGTAAGAAGATTTTAAGTTTAAAAAAGGGATGCTCTCTCATCCCTTTTTTAATTTTTTCCTAAGCATTTTCGACCTTAAAATTTATCTAATAAAAAGCTATGAGGTTAACCCTGTTACCTTTATTATTATTTTTTCTGATCATCCGGTTTGATTCTTATGCACAGGATCCTACCGATGCATTACGATATTCATTTCTCACGCAGGATGGCGGTACAGCCCGAAATCAGGCACTAGGTGGTGCCGGCGGGTCATTGGGTGGAGAGTTTTCAACTCTTTTTTTGAATCCTGCGGGTTTGGGTTTCTTTAAAACGGGTGATTTCGTGCTAACACCTTCATTACGCACCAATTCAAATGAATCGGAATATCTTGGAAGACATTCTCTGGCAACAGGGCAGAAATTTGGATTGAGCGCCTCAGGTGTGCTTTTTGCAACTGCACATGGCAATAGGAAAATAAAAAGCGTTACCACCGGATTCGGGATAAATAAAACCGCTAATTTTAATAATTCCATTCGCTACCTGGGGATAAACAATAATTCTTCCTTTTCTGAAAAATATGTGCAGCAGTTTGAGAATGATAAAGTTGTCAATGACAACGTTGCCGGAACCGGTTATCCATATGGAGCAAGCATGGCTTTCAATACATATCTGATTAATCCCAATCTGGATGCTGAGGGTCATATTGACGGAACATATTTTAGTTTGGCAAACCCTGCCTTCAAATTAAAACAAACGATGGATAAACAAACCTCCGGAGGCATCACTGATTTTGCCATCGGAGTGGGAGCAAATCATCTCGACAAATTCTATTTTGGCGGATCTATAAATATTCCTGTTCTGAAATACAGGAGAGAAGCCAATTACAGAGAAGATGACATGAGCAACAACACCCATAATAACTTCGGTTATTTTGAAGCAAATGAAGTTCTTGAAACCAAAGGAGTGGGGGCAAATCTTAAATTGGGAGTTATTTATAAACCACAAACGCAGATACAACTTGGTGCTACATTTACAACTCCAACTTTTTTTAA
>JBIQMB010000039.1:0-11995 GCA_044463745.1 Chitinophagaceae bacterium
ATCTTCACGCTAAGCGATGGCATGAAGCGAAGCAGGCGGCAAGACCGGTAACGCTGAATCTTGTTTATGACAAGTACATATTTATGATGATTTTTCAATTAATGATATGTATCTTTAGCTGTAAACATGGATAGTTAATTATGAAAACCAGGCTTACACTTACAGTAAACAATGATGTTATTTTAAAAGCCAGAAAGTACTCGAAAGCAACAGGTAAATCAATTTCAAGGCTTTTTGAGGACTTTATTCAGAAAGCAATTGATGTAAACCAAAAAACCGAATCGCAGATTGCTGCAAAACGGCTTTTAAAGAGAATATCTGCTTCTAAACCGGTAAAAACTGTTGACGACAAAACGCTAATAAAAAAGACATTAATCGACAAATATGGTTGATCTTTTTTATTGACACTGATGTCGCATTTGATATTATTTCCAAACGAGAACCGCACTTTATTCATTCTACAGAGATACTCCAACTTGCTGCGGCAGGCAAAGCCAAACTCTTTATTTCGGAAAGCAGCATTGCAAACCTATTATATCTTTCATTTGATATTTATAAAATAAAAGATGCAGCCGACAAACTATCCGATTTAGTTGCAGCATGTGAATTATTAGGGGCCGGTAAACAAAATATTCTGCATGCTTTACAGTCAAGTTTTAAAGACAAGGAAGATGCCTTGCAATATTACACAGCTTCGAATGCGAACTTAAAATATTTCATCACTCGCAATATAAAAGATTATAAATATGGTACTGATGAAATTTCAGTATTTACTCCTGCCGCATTTTTAGAGTTTTTTGAGAACCAACTTTAAAATCTTGACCTCCATCCTTGATCGACAATGTGGATATTCAATATACAATCCGATAACTACGGAAAATGCACTACAATCATAGATTTCAAAAATACAAGTAAGCTCTGAAGCAAAAGATTTTTCAGTTTTCCCGGGATGATAAAAGTGCCTGCTTTTTTTGTATCCATTGAAAAAAACGAAAAAAAAGTCATCCTTGCCATTCCATCTTTTTTAACGAAATTGCCGCATCCAAATCGATTCTCTTATAAAGGTTCATGAATGAAAATTTATACTTCGCATCTTTTCCGAAAACTGCTTAAGATCAAAGTGCTGTTGCTTCTGCTGATCCTACCAACACTTTTACAGGCTCAGTCCAATCAAAGAATTATTCCATCTCCGGTACAGTATAAAACAATAGAGGGAGAATTTATCATTGACAAAAACTCTGTTCTCCTAACGGGTGAACCCACTGCCAAACATTCAGCAACCTTCCTTAATCAATATCTTCAGGCACAGAAACTGGATCCACTCAGGGGATCAAAAAAGCCGGAAAAAAATACCATCAACTTAAAAATAGATTCGAAGATTGCTAAGCAGAAAGAGGGATACATCCTGACAGTAACACCAAAGCAGATCACCATTACCAGCCATGACGAAGCAGGCTTATTCTACGGTGTGCAAAGCCTTATCCAACTGATTCAGCCGCAGGGGAGAAGGGCAAAGGTGAATGCAGTATGGATTGAAGATGCACCCAGGTTTGGCTACAGAGGGATGCACCTTGATGTGAGTCGACATATGTTTCCGGCAGAGTTTATCAAGAAATACATTGACATGCTCGCCTTTTACAAATTCAATACCTTTCACTGGCACCTCACCGATGATCAAGGATGGCGGTTAGAGATTAAAAAATATCTCAAATTACAAAGTATATCTGCCTATCGGGGCGAAACGCTGATCGGACACAAGAAAGAGCTACCACATACTTATGATGACAAACGCTATGGCGGTTATTATACCCAGGATGAGGTTCGCGACATCGTGCGATATGCACAGGAGCGGTTTGTGACCATCATTCCCGAAATTGAAATGCCGGGCCATGCATCGGCAGTACTAGCTGCTTACCCCAATTTAGGTTGTACCGGCGGACCGTATGAGGTGGCTAAATTCTGGGGAATTTTTGATGAGGTTTTTTGCGCCGGAAATGATGAATCTTTTCATTTTCTAACGGATGTTCTCGACGAGGTTATGGAGTTATTTCCCTCAACCTACATTCATGCGGGTGGTGATGAATGTCCGAAAGTGCGATGGAAGGCTTGTCCGAAATGCCGCAACAGAATCGCAAAAGAAGGATTAAAGGATGAAGATGAACTGCAAAGTTATTTCATGAAGCGCATAGAAGCGCATCTTCTCAAACATGGCAGAAAACTCATAGGATGGGACGAAATTCTGGAAGGCGGTTTGTCGCACAGCGCAACCGTGATGAGCTGGCGTGGTGAAGACGGCGCTATCCAGGCTGCAAAGCAGGGAAATGAGGCGATCATGATTCCGGAAAGCCATGTCTATTTTGATTACTACCAGTCATTAAATCCGGATGAACCGCTTGCTTCAACAGGGTTTACTCCATTAGAAAAAGTGTATTCCTATGAACCGATTCCGAAAGAATTGTCGGCAGAGGAAACAAAGTATATCAAGGGTGTTCAGGGTGCGGTGTGGAGCGAATATCTAACAACGCCTCAGCATGCGGAGTACATGATCTTTCCGCGAATGCTTGCTGTAGCAGAAATAGCCTGGTCACCAAAAAGAACGAAAGATTATTCAAACTTCCTTGCACGGGTTGACCATCATCAGTCCATGCTCAAAACATTAAGTATTAATTCTTTTCCTTATTATGATGAAATTCAATGGGAAGTCACCGATAATAAACTCATAATGACTTCCACCCGGCCTGAACATCAAATTTATTACACCATAGATGGGAGTAATCTAGGTTTGAAAACGATGCAGTATCGGGGGCCAATTCCGATAAAAAGTGGAATCATTAAAGCACAACTTTTTGAGGATGGAAAACCCGTCGGTCGCTTGCTTACCAAAGAATTTAAAACCAGCAAAGCAACCGGCAAAACCGTCACGCTTCTTTCTAAACCTGTCGCCTCCTTTGCTACCAATCCGCAAGTACTTGTGAACGGTGTAGAAGGCACAACGCGCTATAATGACAAGCAATGGATGGCCTTTAGCGGCGAAGATTTTGAAGCCATTATTGATCTGGGTAGTATTCAAAAAATCAGTACTGTAGGAGCAAATATTTTGAAGTATCACTGGCAGCGAATGTGGGCACCGACAGAACTCGTGTTTTCTACTTCGCTAAACGGAACCGACTTCGTAGAAGTAGCACGAGAAACAGATTTCCCGGTCAATGGCATTAACCACGTTCGCAAAAACATTCCTGAAACAGAAGCACGATACATCAAGGTATTTGCAAAAAATAAAGGTATTGTGCTACCAGGTGAATATGGAGCCGGCTCCAAAGCATCTCTTCTCATCGACGAAATTTTTATTGATTAACAAATGAGTCTGATCATCGTTTTCCTCGCCATCGTTGTGCTTGTACTGCTCATTGCCTGGCTAAAAATAAATCCCTTTCTGGCATTTCTGGTCATCAGTATTGCAGCAGGTATTGCGCTTGGCGTACCCATCAACACAGTCGTCAAAAGTGTAGAAAAAGGCATCGGCGACATGGTCGGCTCCATTCTCATCATCATCTGTGCAGGAGCCCTGCTGGGTAAGATCGTTGCTGATAGCGGAGCAGCGCAGCAAATTTCCAGCGCCATGATGAACCTTTTTGGACGGAAGCATATTCAATGGGGCATGGTTATCACCGGCTTCATCATTGGCATTCCATTGTTTTATGGCATTGGCTTTATTCTGATGGTGCCGCTTATTTTCAGTGTGGTTTATCGATACAAAGTTCCTGCGGTTTATGTAGGTTTGCCCATGCTGGCAGCATTGTCAGTCACCCATGGCTTTCTTCCGCCCCACCCCTCTCCTACTGTTTTGGTTATGCAGTTTGGCGCCAATATGGGACTTACACTTATTTATGGATTAATCGTGGCCATCCCAACCATTATCATTGCCGGACCCTTGTTTTCAAAAACGCTGAAGAATATTGATGCTAAACCGCTCGAAACTTTTAAGCCTAACGAGCTGCCTGCCGATCAACTTCCGGGCACCTTCAACAGTTTCGCAACGGCTCTTTTACCCGTGGTTTTACTCATGATTACAACAGGGCTTACTTTTTTTACAGATAAGGAATCCGGGACCGGAAATCTGATTGCATTTTTGGGTGATGCATCAGTGGTCATGCTTATCTCCGTTTTTGTGGCCACTTTCTCCTTAGGACTTCATCAGGGTAAAAAAATAAATTACATCATGAATATCTATGGTGATGCCGTAAAAGACATTGCCATGATCCTCCTTATTATTGCCGGAGCGGGCGCACTCAAAGAAGTGCTGATGGCCAGTGGCGTGAGTGATGAGATTGCCGCATCGCTGCAATCGGTTCGTGTAAACCCGCTGATACTGGGATGGCTCATCGCAGCCGCTATACGCGTGGCAGTAGGCTCAGCCACTGTGGCCGGATTAACAGCCGCAGGAATTGTTTTGCCCCTGCTGAATGGATCTACCACAGATCCAAACCTGATGGTTTTAGCAATCGGAGCCGGAAGCCTTGTGTTGTCGCACGTGAATGATGCAGGCTTTTGGCTTTACAAAGAATATTTTAATTTAAGTTTGAAGGATACATTCCGCTCCTGGACGGTTATGGAAAGTTTAGTGGCTGTAGTAGGACTTGCAGGAGTACTTTTGCTTGAAATGATATTAAAATAAAAATATGGAAAACTTGACACCCGAACAGAGATTCGAAAAATTAGGTCTTACACTACCGCCTGCCCCATCGCCCGCAGGCGTGTACAAACCTGCCCTAATCATGGGCAACCATTTATATTTATCCGGGCATGGGCCTGTACAAAACGATAAAACACTTATCATAGGCCGTGTGGGAAAAGACATGAATATGGATGAAGGAAAGTTGGCTGCCCGACAGGTTGGTTTGGCCATGCTGGCAACGATTAAGAGTGCGGTGGGAAGCCTCAATAAAGTGAAAAGAGTTATTAAAGTATTGGGCATGGTCAATAGCACACAGGATTTTGAACGCCATCCTAATGTTATCAACGGTTGCAGCGAATTATTTGCATCGGTATGGGGAGAAGAAAATGGCGTGGGCGTACGCAGCGCCGTTGGTTTTGGCTCATTGCCGGATAATATTCCGGTTGAAATTGAAGCCATGTTTGAATTACATGAAAATGAATAATATGGAATGGTATGAAGTAAAAAACGTTGATGAAATTGATACACCGGCTCTTTTAATTTATAAGGATCGGGCGGAGGCAAATATTCGTCGCGCGATTGAAGAGGTGGGTATTGTGGACAGGCTGCGTCCACATGTAAAGACGCATAAAAGTGCTAAAGTAACGGCACTAATGCTGGATGCCGGTATAACCAAATTCAAGTGTTCAACCATTGCAGAAGCCGAGATGCTCGCCAAAGCAGGAGCGCCGGATATTTTGATAGCCTATCAACTTAATGAACCCAAATTGCGGCGATTTATAGCTCTAATGAAAAACTTCAATTCCAGGTTTTCTTGTTTGTTCGACAACAGCGATACTTTGAAAATGTATTCAAGACTGGCCCGGGAGGCAGACGCGAAGATTTCGGTTTATCTGGATTTGAATGTTGGCATGAACCGCACAGGCATTGCACCGGGTGAGGAAGCATTGGCGTTGTATAAAGAAGCTGTGGACTTGCCGGGCGTTAACATGGAGGGCTTACATGTGTACGATGGTCACATACGAAACACCGATTTGGAAGAAAGAACACGCGTAGCCAACGAAGCATTTATTCCGGTAGAAAAAATGATTTCGGAACTGCTTCAAAAAGGTTACCTAAAACCAAAGATCGTTGCCGGCGGAAGCCCAACCTTTCCTATCCATGCGAAGAATCCGGAGGTGGAAGCCAGTCCGGGCACTTTCGTTTTTTGGGATTGGGGATATAAGCACACCGTTCCTGATTTACCATTTGAATATGCCGCTTTGGTGATGACCCGTGTTATTTCCTTACCTGCACCAGGCTTGATTTGCGTTGACCTTGGTCACAAATCCATTGCTGCAGAAAATGAATTGAGCAAACGAGTTTACTTTTTAAATGCACCAAATTTAAAGCCGGTATCGCAGAGCGAAGAACACTTTGTACTTGACGTAGGTGAGCAGAAATTTAAAGTGGGAGATGTACTGTACGGCGTGCCCCATCACATCTGCCCTACTTGTGCACTTTATGATTTTGCAAACATCATTGTAGATCATAACAAGACCGACGAATGGGAAATAAGTGCCCGAGACAGGCGAATTACGATTTAATTCGTAGAGTAAAAAAAGTAAAAATCCATTGATGAAACAAACTATTAGATTGCGAAAAGCAGCCATCAATTAACGGCCACTCACATCTAACGAACATTCAAAACTCACAACCATGTTTATCATCGACGCTCATTTAGACCTTAGCATGAACGCCCTGGAATGGAATCGCGATCTCAGACGACCTGTCAGCGAAATCAATGCACGGGAAAAAGGACTCACCGATAAACCCGATCGGGGTAACGCTGTGGTTTCCTTACCCGAGTTGCGCAAGGGAAATATTGGCCTTGTGGTTGCCACCCAAATCGCCCGTTATGTGACTCTCGAAAACCCTTTACCGGGCTGGCATTCCGAGCATCAGGCCTGGGCACAAACCCAGGGTCAACTTGCATGGTATGAGGCAATGGAATCGGCCGGAGAAATGACTAAAATCACGGATTTGGATTCGCTTGAAAAGCATATTGAGTTGTGGATAAATGACCAGCCTAATGAAACAAAACCCATCGGTTACATCCTTAGCCTTGAAGGTGCCGACTCTCTGATTGACCTGAGTTATCTTGAAAAATCGTACACAAGCGGTCTGCGCGCTGTAGGTCCCGCACACTATGGCCCCGGCAGATATGCGCAAGGCACAGATGCTACCGGTTTTATGGGCACGAAGGGGCAAGAGCTGTTAAGGGAGATGGAAAGGCTCAATATCATCCTGGATGCAACGCACCTGTGCGATGACAGCTTTTGGGAAGCCATGAATCACTTTAACGGGCATGTGTGGGCGAGCCATAATCTGGTACGGGCACTCGTGAATCATAATCGTCAGTTTACTGATGAGCAGATCAAGGAATTGATTAGCCGTGGTGCTGTGATCGGCGGTGCGCTTGACGCCTGGATGATGGTTCCAAACTGGGTGCGTGGTGAGCCAACACCCCAGGGGATGAACTGCACGCTTGAAGTGATGATTGATCATCTGGATCACATTTGTCAAATCGCCGGCAACGCACTTCATATCGGTATTGGCAGTGATTTGGACGGTGCCTTTGGCAGCGAACAGTGTCCATACGATCTGGAAACAATTGCTGATTTGCAAAAAGTGCCAGCCATCCTGAGCCGCAGGGGTTACTCCGCTCAGGATATTGAAAATGTAATGCATGGAAACTGGCTAAGATTTTTGCGCAATGCGTGGTCATAAATTAATGATCATTCTCCACTGATTAAGGGGGCAATCTAATCCAAAGAGCCTCAAGCCAATTCATTTTTTCATAAGTAATGATAATATTATTTAATACTATTCCACTATATTTAAACAAAAATTATTTAATCGAAAACAAAACATCTTCATCTGAATATGAAAAAAATTTTTGTAGCAATCTTCTTGTACTTCATTTCTTTTTCCGTCTTCTCCCAAAAGCAAGTAACCATTATTCCCACACCGGCTAAAATGGAAGTAAAGCAAGGATCATTTGTGATCCATAACGGAACTACCATCCAGCCTTTAGGAGGCACAGAACATGAGGCTGAAATGCTGAATGCATATCTGGAACAATTATATGGATTTACATTGCGCGTAAGCAAATCAAACACTGCGAGTATGATAAGGCTTCAGATAAGCGGAGATAACAAACAGCCTGAAGCCTACACCATAACTTCAACAGATAAGATCTTTATCATTAGTGCTTCTGATCCACGCGGCGTATTCTTAGGAATTCAAACATTGCTTCAACTCATTCCGCCACAGAAGTACAGCAACTCCGGGATCAGAATTTCTATCCCGCAGGTCACGATTGCAGATCATCCTGCATTTGGTTACCGTGGAGTACACCTTGATGTTTGCCGCCATTTTTTTGACGTCGATTTTGTAAAAAAATACATCGATTACATTGCTATGCAAAAGTTCAATACTTTCCATTGGCATCTGACAGAAGACCAGGGCTGGAGGATTGAAATAAAGCAATACCCACGGCTTACCAGTGTAGGTGCCTGGCGAAATGGTACCATCATTGGCCGCTATCCCGGCACCGGAAATGACAACATCAGGTATGGCGGATATTATACCCAGGAACAAATAAGAGAAGTAGTAAAATATGCGGCCGACAGGCATATAACCGTGATTCCGGAAATAGAAATGCCGGGGCACGCTTCTGCAGCAATTGCAGCCTATCCGGAGTTAAGCTGCTTCCCAAATGAATCAACACCGGTTATGAAAAACACTGTGTGGTCAGGAGATTCAATTGGCAAGCAGGTACAGCAAACCTGGGGTGTATTCCCGGATATTTTTTGTCCTACAGAAAACACCTTCACATTCCTTCAAAATGTTCTCGACGAAGTGATGGATCTTTTTCCCTCAAAATACATACACATTGGCGGAGATGAAGCACCAAAAGAGAACTGGAAAAGGTGCGCCCATTGTCAAAAATTAATCAGGCAGGAAGGTCTGAAAGATGAGCATGGCTTGCAAAGCTATTTCATACACCGGATTGAGAAATACCTGAACAGCAAAGGAAGAAGAATAATAGGATGGGATGAGATACTGGAAGGCGGGTTGGCACCCAATGCTACTGTAATGAGCTGGCGAGGAGAAGAAGGCGGAATAGCTGCAGCCTCCGAAAATCATGATGTGATCATGACTCCAACCGGGTGGATGTACTTTGATTATTCGCAGACCCAGAAAGATGATAGCGTTACCATTGGTGGATTCATTCCCTTGAAAAAAGTTTATGAATACCAGCCGATACCAAAAAAACTGGATCCATCTAAAGCAAAATATGTATTGGGTGCACAAGCCAATGTGTGGACAGAATACATAAAGAATCCGGCTAAATTGGAATACATGGTTTTCCCGAGATTAACCGCGTTGAGCGACGTGCTCTGGACTCCTGAAGATAAAAGGAGTTGGAACCGTTTTGAGAAATCACTACCCGAAATATACAAGCGTTACAGCCTCTGGGGTACGAATTATTTTAAGAATTCACTTGATGTTTTAAAAGCAATGGAGGAGAAGAAAAAGATGGAAGAGAAGAAAAAATAGAATACAACCAAATGGCTTTGTAAAAAGAAAACCTCAGATTTATTCTGAGGTTTTCGTATTTGGGTACCTGTGCATTTAAGGAGAACAGGCACCGCCACCACCAGAAAAATATGCTAAGGCAACCCCGATCATAAAACTTCGCTTCAAAACATTTACGAAACCGGTCGTAGGTTGCTACCTAATTACAGAAGCCCACGTTGATAAGCAACATGCAAAGCCTGAGCACGACTATTCACATGAAGTTTATCGTAAATTTTGATGACATGTTTTTTTACTGTGTTCACACTAATGCCGGTTTCTTCGGCAATCTCTTTGTATTGTAATCCCTGAACAAGAAAAGCCAGAATTTCTTTTTCCCTGACTGAAAGGTCGAAGATTGAAACAGGCTCTATGGTTGTTTTATCACGCTTTAAAACCAATTCATTATTCTGTACAATCTGAAGGATTTTGTGGGCTATTTCCGGAGAAATAGGCCCTGCGCCGTTCTCCTGCATCTGTAACAGCAGGTCAATAATATTTTCGGAGCTTTCATCTTTGAGAAGGTACCCGAACGCTCCGGCTTTTATTGCTTTAAAGATTTTATCTTCATCATCAAAAATAGTAAGGACAACAAATTTCACCCCCGGGAAAAAGGATGACCCCAAGGCGATTGCATCCACGCCATCCATATTCGGCATCTCCAGATCCATCAGTGCAACATTGGGGTACTCATCGGGAGATAGTGATTTCATTTGTTCAATAAAATCCCGGCCATCATCTGCCGACAGAGACACCTCAAACCGGCTATCAGCCATGAGCTTATGCTTCAATATATTTCTGTTACCGGTTTTATCGTCTATAATGGCTACACGAATCATAATATGATTTATTAGTCAAAGGTGACGCATTCGCCTTAACCCATCTATTACCCAAATGGATAATGGCTATGGTACCCGAATGTGTATGGCTGTGCCGACATCGGGAACCGAGTTTATCTCCAGTTCGAAATTTCCGTCGCGCTTTCTTATCTCCATATTCTTCAGGCCATCACCCACCCCTTCCTTATGCTGGATTGATGAAAACCCTGTTCCAAAATCTTCAATGGTCAGATGCCATATATCACCTTCGGGTTGGCTTGTGATGATTATCCTGTTGGTACCGGCATGCTTGATACTGTTGTTCACCGCTTCCTGTACCACCCTCACAATATTCAACGCGCGTTGATGCGAAATGATTTTTTCAGCAGAGGCTACACCCTGAATTTTAAAATCAATGTGCGTATAATATCTTGAAACGCGCTGCATAAAATTTTTAATTCTGAAAAAACAATCCTGGGCTGTATAGTTTTCTTTCTTCAAGGCCCAGATCGTTTCTCTTAGCGATGAAATAATATCTTTCGATGCAAACTGGAGCTCTTTCATAATCGAAGCTTGCCTATTCATGCTGCCTTCTTTCTCTAACAGCTCTGTATGATATAAAACCGCATTAGCGTAAGCACCCACATTATCATGCAGGTCGCGCGAGATTCGTTCGCGCTCCTCACCAAGACGCCTTTCATTCTCCAGTACCATTAGCTTCTTCATATATCGTGCATGATTGTATCTATAAAATCCGAAGCCGATAACAACTACACTCCCCAAGCAAATCAGTGTATAAAACCACCAGGTTTGCCAGTAGGGAAATCTGATGTGTACATTTATCTGATTCATGGGCGACGCTTCTTTATCAAACGCTTTTCCGGCATAAACCTGAAATTGGTAATCACCCGGAGGAAGCTGATATCTGACGGTTTGAAAACTTCCGCTTTTTATCCATTCCTTGTCTATCGGCGCCATCCGATACTGATAAATATATTGCGATGGATTGCTCCCAGATATAGCGATAAAGTCAAAAGAAACATAGTTCTGGTCGTGAGGTAATGTCAGTGACCTGGTGTTCCATGCAGGTAATGCGGTGTCAGCTTTTTCATTGTTTACCCGGATATCAGTGAATAAAACCTGCATGGGTTCATTGAAATTATTTATATCCTGTGGGTAAAAACTACTGATACCATTAACACCCCCAAAGTATAATTCGTCATCGGCTGTTACTTGCGAAACATTCGTATTGAACTCATTTTCCTGTAAACCGTCTTCTCTGGTCAGGTGAAAAATTTTTCCTGTCTTGTCAACTTTTATAATCCCCTTGTTTGAGCTGTACCAAATGTTGCCTGATTGGTCGAAGTTGAGGTCATAAACACAGTCATCAGGTAAGCCGCTTTCTTTAGAATAATGTTGTAAAACCTTTCCGGTGAAATCAGTTTTAAAGATGCCTCGGTTGGCGCCAAGGTAGAGATGACCAGAAGAACTTACTGTGTAAGAACGAACTCCTCCCGTATTTCGAAAGGGCAGGGATTTAATTGGTTCAAAACGAGAGGTATCGATAAAATGAAGCGTGTCGTTAACGTGGGCTGCGATGAGCCCTCTGTAAAATGCAGCGCTCAACACAGATGCAGATGCGGGCAAATCATATTGGCTCGCAATTCTTTTTTTAAGATCGAGATCAATAAACGCACGTCCCGACTGCACGATCACCCGATTTTGATCCTGGTATATTGGCTTACTAAAATAGTCGATATTGATTTTCTGAGCACGTGCTTTACTCAATTGAAACGGTTGTTGCCAGCGAAACTCTTTGTCCAGAAGGCTATACTAAATATTTAATGGTAAAAATTTAAATTTCCATAATAGAAAAGTG
>JBIQMB010000040.1:0-11972 GCA_044463745.1 Chitinophagaceae bacterium
TTCTGTTGCTTTTATTTAATATAAACTCTGCAACCGGCCATAGTAGTAAGGAATTAAATAGTAAGATGAATTTATTTAAGCTCACCTGCTATGCATCACATATTTTGGACAGAGATACCGGATTGAAAATTGTATTTGGTGGGCAAGGATATTACCCTGTTGAATTAGATGGGTTCGGAGCCGCAAGAAATTCTCACTGGCCCATTATACCCGAAGCTCCATACCTTTCGCCGGAAGTACCTGATTATTACATTGCAAACGGAAGTCCGGTTGCATATATAAAAGGATCATATCCGGAAGTTACAGTGAGCGCAAATGTTTCTTCTAATGTAAACGGAGAAGGTATTCTATACGGAAAAGGTTTGGGAATGTTGTTCAAAACAAGAGTTAAAATAAAGAATGGCCGATTTAAGTCAACAATCCGGGCATCCCGGCCGCTACCGGAATCGGTTGATTATACAGAACATCAATTGATTAAGTGGAGACTTAAAATCAAAGGAAAAACTATGGAATTAGGTGTGTCAAAGAACAGTTTTTATATTATTTTGCAAAAACCACTTACCTCTTTATTGCATACGCCTTTGCATATTGCGTCCATAGCCGCTAAAGGCCTGACGGATACAATTGAAATAACAAAACAAATTTGGGCACTTTTTCAAAAGCAGCAAATTTTTCGCGTTTATGATAATAAAAAAATCAGCTATTATAAACTTTATAAAGATCAGGCGCCGGCCGAATTACGTGGTATGTTAATGGCGGCTAGTGGCCAATGTGTGGCATGGTCGCAACTTTTGTATTCAGCACTTGCATCACAAGGTATTCATAGCGACATTATAACTGTAGCGCCACCATCGAAGGGCCGCATTTATGTAAAAAACTGGAAGTTTCAGGAAGGGCAATTGTTTATCAGTACAGGGAGAAACGGCGTTTGTGAAAGCAATGCGTCAGGAGACGATATTCAAATTCTTACAAGAGGTAAGGGCCAGCCTTTCAGCCGTATTTGGATTTCCGGTGCATTATCTTCCGGACCAGGTAATGAAGATGATTTAAGCAATTACAAAACAGGGCCTAACGGACTTGTTGATACCCGGGTCAATCCACAAAAAGCTACACCCACAGTTGCTTACAAATTTGGTCTTCCGAATCAAAGAGCTTACGTTATAAAGCCAGGAGAAGATACTAGTAAAATTCAGTTGGGAGGAGACGATATAATTGCCAAACAAATAAATTCTTTTTTTGTATTTACCGGACCTAATGGAATTGTAGAAACACCATTTCAAGACGCATTTTTAGGTGATGAAAATGGTAAACCGCATCCCTTCGTTTCCTGGATTCCCACCCCTGGAACAGGTGCCACTCATATTAATTTTAGTTATGCGGTTCCCAAGCCGGATTTAGTACCCTCAGCCGGTGGTGATGATATTAAAGGAGATTGGTGGATTAATACAGGAGAAAATGGAATTTCTGAAACTGCCGGAGCTGATTTCAATAAGGGTAAAGGTTATAGTATGGCAATAACTGCTGGCCCTGATGAAATAATCAATTCTCAAATTGGAGGTGATGATACACTCATTGATCTTAGGTTGCTAATGAAAAATGCCCCTGCAGATTACAATTATGTGTATCCTTTTAATTTGTGGCCCTTACCTGGCATTGCTGGTCAAAACAACGCTTTTCCGCCACCTGATTATCCTAACCATGTGATTGTTAGAGTAGCAAACCGGTTTTACGACCCTTCCTATAGTACAGGACCTTTCCCGTCTCAATTGTCGTGGGAAAATGCGAGCATTGCAGGAGTTGGGATCCAGGTAAGAGATGAAAACAATAATTTTATAAGATTTAATAATCAAATATTGTTTTACGTAAGACAAACAAATCAGAAAGAAGAGCTTACTCAATTTATTGTAACATTGCCACCGTTATAGTCTATCTTGCTTTTTATTTATATAAGTAGAAGGTTGTTTCTTCTTAATATCTTATAATAATTTAAAATTGATATTAGACTTTTTTTTATTTGCGCTTGGCGTTATTCTTCTAATTGACTCAAAACCATTTCTTCATTTATTCGCTACATTAAGTTTGTCGTTTTGCTAACCTTAAATTTGACCAGGAAATAAGAGCATAGAGCCGTAAATTAACACATGAAACCGGGATACTTTGTTGCACTTGTAATGTTGCTTATTATTGTTGGCGAGTATTTTTTTAAAAGCAAGGAAATTTCTTTCAGAGAGGTTTTAATTTTCCTGATTGCAGCTTTGGCAGCAAGTGTTTTTGCGGGACTGATTGCTGAGGGGGGGCTCGAGTTGTTCAGGATTTTTATGCTGGGAAGTACTGTGGACCCTGAGTGGGAGAAGGGAGCTACTTTATTGGCTGCGGAAAAAAAGGAGGGATTTATTTATTTCCACCTAGATTTTTAATATAGTACAGCGGTTGGTGCCTGCGGATAAATTCGAAAGCACAGTATATCATTCTTGTACCACGCGAAGCATTTTCCATTCCATCTAAAATTTGGCAACCTAAGCCTAAGATATAGAGAAAATTTACTATTTTTAGAAAAAGAGCATTATGCGTAAAATTTCTTTGTTTTTGGTTTTCAGTCTTTTTTGCACAAAGTCTTTTCAACAGACCACCTCCGATAGTGCATATATATTTGGTGATGTTGGAAACGCTGACATTTCCCGGGTTTGAGTCGGTTATCTGGTAAATACTAGGCAAAAGCAAGATTCAGCAGATGTAGTTGATGGCAAGTTCAGTTTCCGTATAACTGTAGGAGATCCCTCCTTTGCTTATATCACAAACAGGGGGCAAAGTTCTGTTCAATTTGTCCTGGATAAAGGAGAGACCAGTATGACCTTAAATTCTAACTCATTTGATTCAATTAAGATAGTCGGAGGAGAGGTGCAAAAAGAATTTAATGACTTCAATACATCATTGAAGAAGGCAACCTATCCGTTGTCCAGTTTGTTTCGGTTGTTTAAGGATGCTGCTATCAAAAAAAATCAGCCTTTAATGGATTCTCTTGAGGTATTAATGAAGCCCCTCAGGGATAAAGGCGACTCAATGAGAAAGGAATACATAGCCAGTCACTTCGGTAGTTTTTTGAGTTTGATTTTTTTAGACGGGATTGTTCAACGTAACTGTGAACCATATCCAGTTCAGAGAGAACTTTTTGATGCTCTTGACAGTACTTTAAAAAAAACTTACACCGGAAGGGTGGTAGAATATATTCTTGGGTTTAGAAAAAAGACTGAATTGGGTGAGATGTCAATAGATTTTACTTTGCCGGATACGAGTGGCAAACTGGTTAAATTATCTGATTTCCGGGGAAAGTATGTCCTGCTTGATTTTTGGGCGAGTTGGTGTGTACCATGTAGAATTCAAAATCCAAAAATTGTTGAAGCTTTTCAGAAATACCGCGATAAAGGCTTTACAGTATTAGGAGTATCTCTGGATACTGACAAGGATAAATGGAAAAAAGCTATTAAGGATGATAGACTGGACTGGACTCAGCTATGTGATTTTAAGGTATTCTCCAGTGAGCCGGTGCATGAATATTTCGTTAGGTCAATACCTACGAGCTATCTTATATCTCCGGAAGGTATAATTATCGGCAAAAATTTAAGAGGAGACGATTTAGGTAAAAAATTGAATGAGATATTTGATTCAGTTGATTAACTCATTCATGCATTCTGTTATTGCTTAAAGTCTTTTTAAACAGTGTGCGATTTCAATTTTTGGGATAGTGTTTCTTCATTTTCCGCTCTTTGTAATGTTAGTGTAGCGAAACGAGAAGTTTAGATGAAAAGGGATTTATAATCCCGTTCATTCGTTTTTAAAGCGGATAACAAATCCGCTTTATCTATCGTTCGGTATGTGCTTCGCTTAACATGTCGAACAGCACCAGCAAAGATCTTCCGCTCTTCGGCTCTTCGTGATGTTAGCGTAGCGCATCGCGAAGTTCAGATAAAAAGGGATTTGCAATCCCGTTCATTAATTCTTAAAGCGGATTACAAATCCGCATCATCTACCGTTCAGCATGTGCTTCGCTTAACATGCCGAACAGCGCCCATAATAGCATAATTCATTTAAATAAGCGGGGAAGAAAAAATTGTTTAATTTTCTTAACTAATCAAATCTTCTTTTATGCCTTACACTTATACAATCGGAGATCAGTTTGGACAATATTTTGTCACATTTACTGTACACCAATGGGTGGATGTTTTTACAAGAAACGATTATAAAGATATTTTAATTGACAGTTTAAAACATTGTCAAAAAGAGAAAGGTTTGCTGATTTATGAATGGGTAATCATGACGAATCATATTCATCTTATTTTAAGTTCAGAAGGAGACCCATTGAGTGATATAATAAGAGATTTTAAAAAGTACACTTCACGGAAAATTATCGATGCGATTGAAAAAATCCATTTGAGAGTCGAAAAAACTGGTTGCTCTGGTTACTAAAAAAAGAGGACGAAAAGATATTTTGGCAGGAGGGATATCATGGTGAAGAAATTGTTTCAATGGAATTCTTTTTTTCTAAACAAACATACATTCATTTAAATCCGGTTCGAGCTGGCATTGTAATTAAAGAAGAAGAATATTTATACGGGAGTTGCCGTACCCGCTATGGCTTGGGAGATGGATTGTTAGAATTAGCAGAATTTTGATAAAACTTCCGCTCTGATGTTAGCATAGCGCATCGCGAAGTTTAGATAAAAAAGGGTATGAATCCCATTCATTAATTTTTAGAGCGGATTACAAATCCGCTTTATCTATCGTTCGACATGCGCTTCGCTTAACATGTCGAACAGCAAAAATTTCGCATTGTTACAGTTTACTTTTCGCGCTCGCCCGTTTTAGCTTAATCGCAAAAGGCACGATTAAGCTGTATATTGGATCAAATTTTACGAGAAACCGTAAGCTCGTCCGCTATTTGGCGTAATTTACCTGCGCTTTCCGGTTTTAAAATAAACTCATCCCAGTGCCCATATTAGACTTATACACGAAGATATACTTCACACCCATCTTCAACCTTTGCCGAAACCCTGTCCGGTGAGGTGGATCATGGCGTACACATCACCTTCATCAGCTTTGGAGTGGAAAACAATCTGATGTTGAGTAGAACTACATTCACAAATTAATATTGAAGGGTATATATTTTTATCCATGCTGGTGTATTAAAAAGCCCCGAACCGGCTCCATTCGGGGCGGTGCAAAACAGCTAATTGTTACTGAATAACACTTAGCGAGCCAATGCGTTTGCTAATGTCTTTAAGTGCCTCATTAAGAGTGGAAATCTGGCTTGGGGTAAATGTCGCAGGCTTACCGTTCACTGTGCTTTCGTTAAGCCTGTTGCTTAGCCACTGCCTGCTTTTACCAAAATAATGTTTTGCGATGTAAGAAAGGTTAACAATATCGGCAATATCTTCTAATTGCGCTCTTACGGTTAATCTCTTTATTTCCTGGCCTTTGCTATTTAGGCTTTTTTGAAATTCCAGGCGCAGTTGTTTCTTTTCTTCATCAGAAAGATGTTCTAAAGAAGCTAGTTCGCTTTCAAAATCTTTCGGGTTTTCAATTCCCTTTTTTATCAGCGCATCAATTCGGTTTTGCATAATGTGTGTTTTTAAAGGGCTTTCGCCCCGTTTATAGTTATTTTTGCTGTTTCAGTTTGTTGAGGCTGTCAAGGTAAAGGTTCACTTGTTTTTCAATCTCATTTTTGGGGAAGCCCAGCCTTTCAGCAATTCTCAAGTATAAAGCCAATTCCTCCTTTATCCTTTCGATCTGTTTTTCTTTGTCACTAACGGTATTAACTGTTTTGCCATATAAATGTAAGATACGCTTGTATATTAACCAAATAATAACCTTATCGTGGTGGGCTCCATAGATAAAGACGTGATGAAAGCCAGAGACAGAAAAGAACAGGGTCAGGAAGCTCTGATGGCAGCAGTTAAAGCAAGAGTGGATAAAATATGCAATACCTGACAAAATCTGTCACATAAAAAAGAAGGGGAAATAATCAACTTTGGATTCTAATTTAATTCCCATGTTTTAAAAATGTTTTATTAATAGAATAATTTTTACTTCTCTGACTTTGGCGCATTGGCCGCCGACCATTCTTTAATATCATCAACTACTGCTTGCTCCGTTTTTGCCCCGCCTCCGATGAAAGGTGTACCCGTACCACTAAGTTTGGAATCAGAAAGGTTTTGATTTGCGGTCGCTACCGCTGTTTCGGTTTCCGTCAAGTACTCATTGAAATCTTCATCGGTTTCAAAGTGCATTCTGCCAAAGTTTTTAAGCGTTCGCGCTTTAAAATTGTCGTCTTTGTAATCTTTGAATTTCTCCGTGAGAGCCTGAAGCCTTGTCTTACCGACTTCGCCGGTTTTTAAAGAAACCAACTCCTGCTGAAGTGGAGATCCCGCAGCTGCAACAGCAGCTTTAATCTGCGTTGCTAAATCGTTCGGATCACCTCCCGGAGCGCCCTTCTTAGGGTCTGTTTTCTTTTCCACCAGATCAAATTTTTTTCTTAAGGTTGTTAGGTCTTATTACCATCCGAAACCTCTTTATCAATTTCAGAGCGATAGTCTTTAAGGAAATCATTAACCTGCTCTGCGGTTAATTTTTCGATAACGCCTTTGCTTCTTCTTCATTTGCAACTTGTAGCGAAATAACCCGCGCCAATTGCGTTAAGCCATCTTTGCGCACGCCTGCAAAAGCTGTTAGCAGTAATGCCAGTATTTTTTCTTTCATATATGTGAAAAATATTCCTACGTACAAACTTAGATATGAGAATTTGAAAAACATCCAAAGGTGCTTTGAGTTAGCCAAAAGTTAAGCCCGTTTGTATGTGTTCAGAGGGTTTGTATATTTGTAATTAAAATTATCAAAGTGTGAAAGCGGATTACTCTGACTTAAAAAACAAAACTGTGTTCGACTTTTGTGAAGATGAAAGTATTTTAAAGGAAATAACAGGGTTTTCTTCTAAAAAAGAATACTTTAAACTTGTTAAAAACATGAGTGTAGAAATAAACGCCATTCACCTATCCAGTCTTGCTGATATTACCGGAGATTCACTCCTAAAAGGGCATGTAGACAAACAATTTAAGAAGGTTCTTGACTTATTCTTTAACGAGTAAACCTAATGAGATTAAAACCTCGTTCACATTAATCTTTGTTGCATCCAGACACGCGCTGAGTAATTTTCTAACATCCGCTTCGGGTGCTGCTTTTCCATTCGCTTTTTTTAGCCCGCCAGCCTTTAGTCCGAAAATCAATCCTTCAATCTGTTTATCATACGAGTTATTAAAAAGATGATTTTTAACAGCAGTCAACACGGATTCTTTATTCAATTTTAAAGTTTCCATTACTAAATCATAATAATTATTTCTTTCATATATTAGAAAAATATTCCTGCGTACAAACTTAGATATGAGCTTTGAAAAACATCCAAAAGGACTTTTGAGTTAGCCAAAAGTTAAGCCCGTTTTGGGGTATGCAGAAGGTTTGTATATTTGTGATATGGTTATTACTGACAAATACTTTGTGGATGTATCTAAACCGGTAAACGTGTTGGCTCAAGAGATAATGGCGTTACCCTTTGCAGATGCCAGCCGAGCCATGCACACGCTTGATTTTCTTGACTACAGGAATAAGACAGAATATGCGGCGAATGTGGCCAGATACATTTATGCCAATATGCCGGAATATAAAGAAGTGCTGGACAAAATACACATGAGCTTTATCTAACCCAGGGGCTTTACTACTCGGTGAGCTTTTAAAAAGTAATATGATTCCCTATACTTATTTACCCTCTCAATATCCTCCTGGGTTACTGTGGTCAGTCGGCTCACATCCATGTTGTCCTCAAGGTCATTTATTTTCACCCTTACAGCAAGTTGGGACTGAGTAACCCTGCGTATAAAATCATGATAAGTTTCGTTCGGGCGTTTAGCAAGTGCGTCGAGGGCTTTAATTATAGTGGGGGAGAAGCCTTCGTTTTCTAAATATTCAAGAGTGAAATTTGTATCTTCTATTAAATCATGCAAAACTCCGCATATCATTTCGTCGTCTGATGTGCCTTTTAGCATAACCCTTAGCAGATGAAGAATATAAGGTTTACCAGCCTTGTCAACCTGGCCTGAATGTGCATTTACAGCTATTTGAACAGCTTTATCTAACATGTTTAAAAGTTTTTATAGAATCTCTCGTCAACCAACTTGCCCCCCACGGTAGCTTCGTAAACGATCTTAGCACTTTGGGACAATTCATATTCACCCTGACCTCGTCGTCTTATAAACGCTCTCGTTCCATCCTTTTCAGGTGTCAGCTTAACGACAAAATCTTCAAAACCGTCGTGTATATAAACATCCTCGCCGTTTTGAAGTTTTCCAACCCACTCCCCGCCTAAAATCTTTGTCATTTGAAATGTATATAGTATTTTTTCGACTCTTCGTTTAGTTTGAGCCATAATTCATTTTGTGCCGGCACCCTTCGGTTTAAAGCCCTCATTTCCTCATAGTACTTATGTCCCAAGCCCCCCTCGGCGCCCGTTTCTCTCCTAATTTCATTCCATCTTTTTTTTCCGATAATGCGAATAGCCTCACGCGGCCTTTCTTTGGCGTAAGTCATCTTATCAGTAATAAACTGAATTTCGCCAGCTATCCCGTTTTGTGTTTTGAAATTACCTATCGTACCGCTATATCCAGCAAAGAGATCGGGCGATTGTACTTTGTGCCTTACAAATTTAGTACTGTTTTTAATGTACTCCAAGATTTTTTTCTGTCCCTTTCTTTAATTATGACTGTGGACCTGATTGCATCTTTAATTTCCGACAAATCATTTATTCAGCTCATCTTTCGCTTTGCGTAGTATAGATTCTCTCGGCTTAATGCTTACTTTGGCTGAAAACGTCCCAAAGGTTTATTGATCGCGTCTAACAGGATTTGAGTTTCAGATATGGCTTCTCTTGCTTTTTCCAACAGCGTATCTATTTCTATTGGTTTGGATTTCCCGGTAATAACTTTAACCACGCCCTCATTCTCCCTCATAAAGCGCGGTAGCCGCTTAGACCTGGCCGCCCGTTCCTGATTTTCTTTTATCCAGTCGCGGAAGTCCGGAGGCACGTCCTTTACCCCCTCGGTTTTAAATTCGTCTTTTTTGCCTTCTAACGTTTAAACAGTTCTTTCCTTTCGGTGGCAGTAGGCAACACCGGCACCATATTGCACCGGCATTGGGGGTGCCAGCCACGAAACCGAAACGATTTAGGGTACCTCCCTTGCAGATCGTCACACATATCATGCAGGTGTACTTTTTTGCCCTTCTTAAGCGTGGTGTTTTAGGGCGGATTACAAAACCGCCTTATCTATCGTTCGGCATGCGCTTGGCTTAACATGCCGAACAGCGAAGGGCACTTTCTTCAAGTACCTTTGCAGGCTTGATTGCTGAGCGAGCACTCGAGTGTTCAGGATTTTTATGCAGGGAAAGGCTGCGGATTCTGAGTAAGAGAGGAGTTCCACCTTATTGGCTGCTAAAACCAAAAGGGTTATTTTTTTAAGATATAAAAAAGCATCCTGAATCTGTATAAACGGATCAACAAGCATTCAGTGGTAAGTTTGAAAATCATTCCCGTTAATAAGTAAATTTAATACACCGGATAATCCATTAATGAGCCTGACGGCAGTGATACCTGCCATGTCATATCTTTTCCTTTTGCCGACTGTGCTTAAATTCCTAAATTACGGCTCCAAAGTAATGATACTGCATGGAGATCAAAGAAATGAAACCCAAAAAAGCGCTTAACAAAGCTTTTCTAAAGATAAAACCAAACCGATCCGATATTGAACGGTTTAAAGCAAATCTTATTCACCTGCTCGATTATTCTAACGAAACCGAATCGGAAGAGTTCCATAAAAATCTGGTATCTGATTTTTTAAAAAACACCTATTATACACCCGCACATTTTATCAATACCAAAGGACGAAATGATCTTGTTATTCATAACGGCCCAAAGGCGGATACTACAGTTGGTGTTATCGTTGAAACAAAAAGTCCGGTAAACCGCGCCGAAATGGTCAGTAACCAAAAACTGAATACCAAGGCCTTTCAGGAGCTTGTGTTGTATTACTTGCGTGAAAGAATTGCACTTAAAAATGTAGAGGTAAAGCACCTGGTTATTACTAATATTTACGAGTGGTTCATCTTTGATGTATCTGTTTTTGAAAAGAACTTTGCGCAGAACAAGATTTTTGTTCAGCAGTTTATTGATTTTGAAAGCGGCCGATTGGCTGACAAAAGCACTGATTTTTTTTACCGCCAAATTGCAGAGCCTTTTATTGGCCAATTAAAAATTGATATTGAGTTTACATATTTCGATATTCGGGATTACAATACACCGCTTCGCAATAGCAATAAAGAGGATGACCATAAGCTGATCGCCCTCTTTAAGTTGTTATCGCCCGAGCATTTGCTCAAGCTACCGTTCAGCAATGACAGCAATAGCCTTGACAAACGATTCTATAGCGAACTACTTCACATTATTGGATTGACAGAAACAAAACAGGGTGGCAAAAAAGTGATCGGTAGAAGCCCTGAAGGTGAGCGCCATTCAGGCAGTATGCTCGAAAATGCTATTATCCAACTTGATAGTCTGGATAAAATTCAGCGACTTGAGCGGCCCGGCCGTTTTGGCGATAATCATCAGGAACGTTTATTCAACGTAGCGTTAGAGCTTTGCATCACATGGATCAACCGTATTCTGTTTTTAAAATTACTCGAAGCACAACTTATTTCTTATCATAGCTCGTCCCGCAATGACGGGAAAGGAGATAAGACGTATGCATTTTTGAATTTCGACCGTATCAGTAATTACGATGACCTTAACAGCATGTTTTTTCAGGTGCTTGCTCGCCGCTTTGAAGACCGCAATGAAGAAATACAGCGAAATTTTGCTAAGATACCCTATCTCAATTCTTCGCTTTTTGAGCCAACAGAAACAGAGCACGTTACGCTTCTAATTAGTAATTTAAGAGATGATAAAACCATACCCATTCTCAGTGGTACGGTACTAAAAGATGCTAACGGGAAAAGGCGCAGCGGCCATTTGAATACGTTGCAATATCTGTTCGAATTTTTGAATGCATACGATTTCAGCAGCGAGGGTTCGGAGGAGATACAGGAAGAAAATAAGACACTGATCAATGCATCGGTATTAGGATTGATTTTTGAAAAGATCAACGGCTATAAAGACGGAAGTTTTTTTACCCCCGGCTTTATAACCATGTACATGTGTCGCGAAACGATTCGCCGCGCCATCGTACAAAAGTTTAATGAAACCAAAAACTGGAAATGCGAAAATCTGGAGGATGTTTATGATAAGATAGATGACCGGCAGGAAGCCAATGACATTGTCAATAGCGTGAAAATCTGCGACCCTGCAGTGGGTAGCGGTCACTTTCTGGTGTCGGCGCTCAATGAAATGATTTCCATAAAAAGTGATTTAAAAATCTTGCAAGACAGAAGCGGCAAAAGGCTTAAAGAATACCATGTGGAAGTGGTGAATGATGAGCTGATTGTGACCGACGAAGACGGCGAACTCTTTGAATACAGGCCGGTATTTACATCCGACGGTATCCTGAGCGGAGAAAGTCAGCGCGTGCAGGAAACCCTCTTTCACGAAAAGCAAACCATTATTGAAAACTGTCTCTTTGGGGTAGATATCAATGCTAACTCGGTTAAGATTTGTCGCTTGCGACTGTGGATCGAATTATTGAAAAATGCTTATTATAAAACCGCGAGTGGACTGGAAACGCTGCCCAATATTGATATCAATATCAAACAGGGAAATTCTTTGGTAAGCCGGTTCGCTATTGATGCCGATCTTAAAAAAGCTTTGAAAAAGAGCAAATGGACGATTGACGGTTATCGCGTGGCTGTAGCCACTTACAGAAATGCTGAAAGCAAGGAGCAAAAGC
>JBIQMB010000041.1:0-11938 GCA_044463745.1 Chitinophagaceae bacterium
TCAGTGCTATATCATAAAAACTTCTTTTCATGTCTTCCGAATATTTTAATGAATCTGCTTTTAAAAGAGGGATGAGATGTTTGACATCGATCCCTCCAATCTTAACCTGCAAATCGTTCTCAGGGTTTAATATCTTGGGAGGATCAGACGAAGGCATAAAATTATCTGCCTTTTTGATTTCTATCCGTTGAGCATTTACAGCAAAGTTTATAGCGAATACAAGAGTGGTCAGGGCGAAGATAATTTTCATAAAAGGCATTTTATTTATTAATTAGATATTTTGTGTTCGAAAAAATGGGGAAGAAAGGAAGGATAACCGTTTCTGTTTTTCGGTCACCGGCAATAACATAACCTACGAGCCTGTTTTCACTGTCCACCACCGGAGCACCGGAATCGCCATCTCCTGAAATTCTTTCTGCGATCAGGCAATTTCGGAAAGCCCAATTATTATTTCCGAGTCTGAAACCATGAATGGCGGTGATAATGCCCGACTGTTTATAGGAAGTGCTACCTGCCAGGTACACGCGTTTTTTAATCAGGCTGTTTTGCGTATAGTATGTATGATATCCGTGTATTGGTTTAGATCCGATTTCGTTATCCATTACTTTTTCATCAATCTGTGCCACAGCAAAGTCCATCACCGCATTGTAATAGCCTTCTACAATTGGGTACTTTTGAGGTGTGCGTCTTGCAGAATTATCCATAGCTGGTACAGCAGCCGACCTGCCCGCAGTGGCGGCTGTATATGGCCCGTAAGTTTGCTGTGGCTTTAAGTCATTGAGCAAGACATGAAAACAAGTCATTACGAAACAATCGTAAGACTTGTCGTTATTTTTTTTATAGAGTCGTAGTGTTCTCGATCCATACCCCTGTTTGTTGTATTCTGAAATGGTACCTCCGGGATAATAGGTTGGGTAGGTATTGTCGAGCTCTATGCAGGGGATGTTGTTCTTATCCGGCACCACATAGCTTTGATGAAATATATTTTCAACCTCTACAAATTTTACCGGTAGTTCTACTCCTTTAGATACCATTGATTTTGTGTTGAAAAAGTCCGCTGGATGCTGAGGATTTAATACATAAATGATCAATTGCAGGGTGGGAGCGTCAGGACTTTCGATTCCAATACCATAACCCTGAAAACCCGGAATGGTGAGCTTCCACCGTGGTTCATTTGCCTTAGCCAGCGAATTGATAATTTGGATCCGGGCTTCATCATCAAGTGTATTCAAGTCTGTTATCCGGCCATCCGGTTCGCTTGTTCCGCCACTCCAGTAAAAGCAATCATCATCCTTACAATGATACCATATTGCAATGCCATCTATTTCTGTTCCGGACACCACCTTATCTGCTTCTATTACATCTCCCGGACTGCGATAAGTTTGGCATTCAGCAGTGGTGGATGGGGTACCGATCCTCGCATTAAGGTATTTGGTTACTGTCAGTTTCATTAGCCTACTCTGTTTGTGGGTGATGTGCCTGCGCCGGATGTGGATGTGGGTGCCGGATTGCCTGTGGTTCCGCTATCAGAGTCAACTGGTTTTCGGCCGGCACTGCGGAGGGATATGATCTTGCTTAGCAGATCGAACCAAAAAGTAGCGCCCAATGATATCGCAAGGGCAGTTAATAACCATCCGAGCCAGATGTATTTTTTAAGTTGGTAAGGATTGTCAGCACAATTATAAAGCGAATTGTAATTTTTGATTTTCTCTTTCAGATATTTGATTTGTGAAGAATCTGAGGGATTGGTTTGCTGAAGTATTTGTTTTAATGAATCACAAACCTTGCAACTGTCTTTTACGGGCCAGCCCAATGCCACGATGCTTTCCGCTTTATCGATATCCGACATTACTACCTGTTTTGCATTTTCAAGTGAGCTGTCGGATATGGATGAGATTTTTGTAATGATGACTGTATCCTTTCTTGCATTTTGGGTTGTGTCTGTCTGCAAAACCGTTGTGTAAACAATGGGGTTATCAGAAAGTTGCTTACTCAGGTCAGCATATTTTGGCGTAGAAGCTATCGCTAATTGCACCATACTTTCACGGGCAGATTTATCATTTGCCAATTGCCTGTAAATGGCCAGGGTGTCAACGTTGAAAATGCCGGCAAGAAATAATCCGATAAAAAACAGCATCAGCCTGCTTTGGTTTTTATACCATCCATTTGTAGCATTCATCGTGTCCTTAAACCAGTCCTCCAGCAAAGCCCTGAATCTGTCAATATCATTTCTTGAATCAATAAATATTTTCTGTAAATGATTAAGAGTTTCGGGGTCAATCGATCCGGGAGGTTTATTCAGCAGTTGAAATTTTCCGGTTGAGAAAAGTGCCTCTCTTATAAGATTTATTCTGGATACAGTATCATCATGATAATTGCCGGTTAACAGGTAAATAAGCGTGGTTGAAAAATTATTGGCAGAGATATAAGCGGGTTTGCTATGCCAGCCGCTTTCGCCCAGGTATTTTATAGATGGGAATTCGAAAAATGCACCTGTAAAATTACTCGCGGATTGAAACCCGGGATAAAAAAACCGTACCAAGGCTAAGCCGGAGCTGATGATGGCATTGCAAAAAGTTACCTCAGAATATTTGGTACTATCTTCTAACATTCGCCTGATTCCTTTCTGTAGCATCCGGCTCCGCAGGTTAAACCATCTTGCCAAAATTTCTTGCAGGATGGTAGCCAATAAACTATATAACAAAAAGATGAAAACGAGCCCGATAAAAACATTTAAAACAACATTGTTAAACATATTTCATCTTTTAATCGATAGAGTAGGAGGTTATATTTATTATCCTCATTTTTCGCGCACAAAGAAGACACCCAGTGTAGCGGCCACCAGACCTTGTATCGGGCCCAGCCAGAGGTTAGAGAGTTTCATCAAATCCAGCGGATTAGAAAATTGGTTTTCCACAGGGTTGAGAATAGTAAACAATACCAGAAGCAAGTAGAAAACTGATATAATAAATGCCAATTGATAAAGGAAAAGACTGCTTTGTTTGTCGTCTGTTTGCTGTGCAATGGACACGGTTACCATCAACGACAAGGTGGGCAGAATGGTAGGCAAAAACCACGACCAGGCATCATTTACCAGATGACCGAATTTATTTCCAAGTGTTCGGGCAATCATAAGGCTGATCAAAACCAGACCGCTGATACCCCACAGAATTAACAGCCTTGATTGGGCTATTCGTTTTGCAATCATATCTTATTATTTTTTAGAGAGACCCGACCATATTTTCGCCTTACTCAGTTGTTCGATAACCGGCAGGGCTGCATTGCTTATTTCAACTGCATCATCCACTTCATTCATTTTTTTGTATTGATAAATCAATGCAGTACACTCATAACGTTTTGAAAAAGGGTAGCTCAGGATTTCGTAGTATGGCCGATCTGTTCCATTTTGGAAAAGCGAATCACTCGCTTCGCGCGAAAGGCCTTTTGTGGATTGCCTGATGGGGTTCGGAGAAATAATAAAAACGATCGATCTGTAAAATCCCGGGCTGGCCTTGATCAGAGACTTTAAGTAGTCCCATAATTTATCTGATTCTGTTCCTTCAACATACCTGTTCTTTAAATCGGAAGATCCGTCTTCATTCATTTTTTCGATGCGGGTTACCACAGCCACGCCACTATCCTTCATACAATAAAAAGAATATTCATAACCCGCATTATCAAGGGCAGGTAATAATCTTTGGTTGATAACATAATCGATGTCAGGCGTACCAGCCGATCCGATCAATAGATTGCGGGGAATCACTTTAAATGCAGATGCCTTAGGCGGATTGAGCGGAAATGAATTACACCCGCGAGAAATGGTTGAGGATGATCCGGGCTGTACAGATCCGGGTTCAGCCGATGAATCGGGCGTATATTCTGCCGATGCGTTGTTTTCTTTCTGGTTATTTTTACACCCCATTTGCACAAAAAAGAAAAGGAACGTTATGAGGAAAAGACCAATCTTCATTCTTACAGTATAGGAGTGCATATATGAGGTTTGAATTAATGGATGATAATTGTATAAAGTACCTGCCTGTCTGATGCAGTGGTTTCCCACGATCTTTTCAGGATAAACTCTGCCCGGACTGTTCCGACAGACAGTGCAGTGAGTGTAAATTCTTCATCTGCACTCATGCCCGGTGGGGCGTCAGGTTCTAATGGTAAATAATGTTTTTTACACGCAATCAGGCTGGGGGCACTGCAAAAAAAAACCATTCATAACCCGAGGCGGCGTGACCGGGAAATCTAACCGTTATGCTCTCTCCCACCTTTAATTTAACTGTCTGCATTTTACTTTGCATCATGGTGATTTTATAAGTTATTCTACAATTCTGATGGTCCAGAAATCATTGCAATAAGCTACGTTGGAAATGTAGGCATAAGGCATCCAGAAATAGCCCTTGATTCCCCAACCTGTTCCCCATGAGTTTCGGATCAGAACCGCTTGCCTGCTATCGTCGTACCCCACCGCCAATACTGCATGTCCACCTCTCACTTTTTCATTCGCAATGTTAGGCATGGGCATGATGCCTGTTTGCGCAACGGAATGATTAAAAAAACTATCATAAACGGTAAAGCCGAAACTGAATGGGTAACCCTCAGCCAGACAGCCTTTGATAGAATTTAGGTTAACCGGAATACGCCAATACGAAATGATTTGATGATTCAGTGCGGTTTTGTAACATGCCTGCGGTGGCTTTTGACTAAACGGCGCACCGGGAGAACTGTCATCTTTATACGGCCAGTCTTTTTCCGGGCAAATCCCCTGCTTGTTAAGCGATTTGACCCCATCGCGTAAAAAGGCACCGCTATCTGAATTAATTGTGTTGATGAGTACTCTTTCATTGTAATAAAGAAAGAGGCGCGATGGCCTGAAGGTGTGCTTCTTTTGTTTCTTTTTCCCATATTCAAAAGCTGCACCCAGCGCATTGGCTGTGCAGCTTCCCAGGTTTCCCTGACTGTAAACAGGTGGGCACCCTCGTCGCAGATTAACTTTCGAAGGCAGCTTCTGCATTACCTTTAAAGGGGCAGAATATAAAAAATCTCTTGCATCGGGCAGGTCGGGCAACCAACCCAACTTGTAAACCGGGGTTTCGGTTTTGGTTGTTTTTTTAGCCATGGTAAATGTTTGATTGTTTGATTTATGATGTTGCAATAAGGAGGTCGCCGAGAAGAATGAATACATCGTATTTATTGATCATCATCAGCACATTCTTTTGGGCCAATGAAATGTCTGAATCGGAAGATAATTTCCTCCAGATTGCCTGGGCTTTCTGAGGATCATCTGCATTTTTTATTAAGTGAGGGTCAAGGAGTTTGGAATGAAATCCTGCCATGATAATTTGCCTGATCAGGTCTTCGGCCTGCGCTATCTTTTCATTGTTCTTATTATACATGCTTCTGAGAGTCATTTCTATTTCCTGCATGATTTGATAAAAAACATTTCGCTGCATCGTCCGTCTTCCAAGCTTTTGTATCTCCATAGTGTCAGGGTTCACTCCGTTTTCAGCCGTGATGAACTTCGTTTTCAGTCCTTCTATCCAGGTTTGATTATCAGGTTGACCCAGATTCTTAAATACTTCCACCGCGTTGTTCAGAAACTGCAAAAGTGTATTGGGTGTATCCAGGTCTTTCTGATTATATTTTTGCATCACCACATTCAGCCCGGAAATGAGCGACACGACTTTTTCATTCTCATTTAATACGAATCGTTGCATACAGGGTTATTCAAATTCTACAATGTTTTTTTCTTCTCCTGTATCTGTATCGGTAATGGAGCGCACAAAAACCCCCTCCTCCATAATCTTAGCATGAATAGTAAATACCGTGCTATCGGTGCTGCCATCTTTAACCACATTGGTTTCAGGATCTACCAAAAGATTTTTGATCTGGGTCTGGGTGATGATTGTATTGGCTTTGATTTTATCAATGATCTCATTACTCGTTTGAATCGCCAACTGGTTTTCCGGATTTTGCTTCCTGTATTCATCAGAAAGATTGGCCTCTTCCAGTTTTTTATTAAAGTATTGAAACCACTTTACCTGAACGATTATTTCCGGGTGCGAAGGGTCAGTATTATTGGTGAGTGCTACATAGAAATCGTCAATCATGGTGTCTGATTCATCCGCCTTCAAGGGCGTATTTTTAACTTTTTTCGATTGATCCGTTCCCCATTTTACAATGATGGGTTCAAAAATTGGTTTAACGAAAATGTCTGTTTTTATCACCGATATATCTTTAATCACACCGCTTTTGTTTATCAGGATAGACTTGATGGCATTGTCGCATTTTCCTTTGATAAAATTTTTAAAATCATCAGCAGACATAACAAACTGCAGGGAGTTATTGAATCTGGCGCCGGATATGATGACCGGGATGGTCAGTTCCATTTCCGGAATCTTGAATCTTGGTACCGAAAAGTATTTCAATACATCATCCTTTGCGTATTGCCGTGCTATTTCTAAGGTAACCCGGTCGGCATGATCGCGTGCCCGGGTTATTTCGGAGAAGATGAATCCTACATAATCTGCCAGTGTGATACTTGCCATAATCCTTAATCCTTTGTTTTAGTCTGCTTGCTGTAATGGATAAAAAAAAATAGATGCCGCTTTCGGTTGCCGGTTTATTCATTAATAAAATGACGGCCCACTGAGCCCTCGTTTTAAAAATTGTTTCCGCGATCAAGAGACCCTTTTAAACCGAGAGCATGCCCAATATTTTTTCCAAACCTGCGGGCATTTCATCCTGTACTGCTTTTACGTTTACGTTTAATGCGTACTCTTTTTTCACTTCCACACCGGTGGTTGATTTTCGTTGATAAGAAGCGGAAACCTTAAAGCTCACCGGACCCCAGCCGCCTTTTACTTCGGCACTTACGCCAATCTGGTCTGATACGGTAGAGGTTTCTACAGAGTTTAATTTTACATTAAAATCGATGATGGCGTGCTCAATGCGAAGACTTGGAATGGGCAGCATGGCAAGCAATGGTATCTTAATGTTTACATCTTTTTCCACCGGTTTACCATCGGCATCCACATCTTTACGAGTGTGAGTGAAATCAACCATCACCAATTCTTTTTTGCCGTTACCATCGTCTGTAAATCCGACAGTATTAATGAAGTTGACTGTAGCCAATGCAGATGCTACCTGGGCTTCTACGACGGCTTGCAACGGCCCTCCTATCATTTTTTTGAAATCGATATTATTTAGTTCTGAGGTAAGGTTTGTAGACGGAGCCTTTAAGGGCATTGTGTGTTTTCCTAATAGTTCTCCTGCCTGATTGATGAGTTTCAGAGCGTCGTCTTTTGAGATTTTTTCTACCGCCTGAGTGCGGGGAGGAGTCGTCTTTTTTACGGTCTTTTTGGGGGTAGTAATTGTCGCGGTTGCCATGTTAATGATTGTTAAGGGTTATAAAATATTGAGAAAAAAACTTATTATCCTGCTCATACCAAGGCTTCGCTTCCCTCAGTCACATTTGCGATGCGTTGAGGTCTGGCGAATCTGTTTGGATAAAAGGATTCACTTCTGAAGAGAAACAATGAGGTTTGCAGATGAGCGGCTGATGATATTCGAGAGGATACTTGGGGGATACGAACAGTAGCTTTACCAGGATTATCTTTTTGAAGCGGATAAAGTTCTCACCATTCACGTGATTGGACAATCCCATATTTATGGGATTTTATCTTTTTCATACCGACTTTATGGTAAGACCCTTTTGAAGGTGAGGAAGCGCTCTGCAGATACTAAAAACGCAGAAGAAAATGCGGTCAGCGAAACCGCGCTGCTATTTCAGCCCTTGAGTGCATGTTAAGTTTTTTATAGATATTGCGCGTGTGAGAGAAAAGGGTTTGCAAACTGATATGGCATTCATTGGCTATTTGCTTGTACGATTTTCCCTGTATTAACATCTGGAGGATTTCTTCTTCTCTTTTTGTAAGATGAAATTGCTCCAGGTCCTTCTTTCTTTCTTTATGCTGAGCTGAAAAATAATCGAGCACCTTTCTGGCTATGCTTCCGTTAATAATACTTTCTCCGTTATAAACCGCATGTATGGCTTCAATTATTTTTTCGGGTGAATCTTTTTTTAAAAGATAACCATCAGCTCCGGCTCTGATGGAGTTAAAAATTTTATCATCATCCTCGAATACCGTGAGCATGAAAATGGCTGTTGAAGGGCACTTTTCTTTCAACCTGGCAATGCCTGCTATGCCGTTCATACCAGGCAGGTCGATATCCAGAATTATCACATCGGGTCGGGCATGGCAAAGTGCCTGGATATCTGCCAGCGTTTCTGCGGTGTAAACCAATAAAAGGTCGGATTTACTGCCGATCAGCGCCTGTATTGCTTTCAGATAGGCCAGGTTGTCTTCTACTAAGGCTACTCTGATCATTAGGTAAAATTAAATGAAAATCAGTTAATGATTTATACCAGATTTATGTGACCTGAATGGTACCGTTAGTGAGGTGAAAAGACCTTTACCGATTGTTGATTTTATCTTGAGATCGGCATGTATCTTAGCTGCCCGTTCCTGAATATTATTTAAGCCGTTTCGCTGATAATGGCTGGTTTCAGGGTTCATACCTGTCCCGTCATCCTCTACAATAATGTTCATTCCGTCAAGATGAGATGAAAAGGTGAGCCATAAGTTCTTACAATTAGAATGTTTGATGGCATTGTTCAATAATTCCTTTACAATTAAAAAAACATGTTGTTTTGATTCGGAGTCAAGTTTTATCTCTCTTATTTCTTCCTGCATTTCGATATGCAAATCGATTTGTTTGGCCAATGCAATGGGGCCGGCATAAAATACCAGACGATTCATCACGCTTTCCATTGTGTCATATTTAGGATTGATGCGCCATACCAGATCGTCCAGCTTTTCAATAACCTCATTCACATTTTTTCTTATTGAATCCAGATAACCCTGTTTGTTTTCTTCCGTTTGGGCCAGGGAGCTGTAAATGTTGATGCTGCTGAGTGTGGCACCGATATCATCATGGAGGTCAGCCGAAATACGTTGTCTTTCGTATTGCAATGCCAGTTCCTTTTCCAAATGGCTTTTCTGTTTTTGCAAGCGCAATCTAAAGAGCATGCGGGTGCTGAAAAATATTCCGTAACCAAATAAGAAAAGCAATGCTGACCTGAACCACCATGTTTGCCACCAGGGTGGGCGAATGGTAAAAGGAAATACGGCTTCATTGCTCCAGGTTCCGTTTCCGTTCCCTGCTTTCACTCTAAAAATATAATGATGTGGCGCCAGATTTCCATAAAAGGCAAAGGGCTGCTGTGTAATGGTTCTTGCGTGATTATTTGATCCTTCCAATTGGTAACTGTACACGACGTCCTGCGGGTAATCCGGCTTGGCTCCGCTAAAATAAATATTGAGATAATTATTGTCTGAAGGCAGGCTGAGGCCCTGCGGAAGGTGGTTCCATCGCGTTACAGAATCGAAATGAAATTTGTGTAATTGCACACCCTCCGCCAGTTGAATACCGGTGTCTTTCTTCCCATCCAGTAAGTTCCAGTCAACATTGTGGTTTGCAATTTTTAGTTCCGTTATTTGGATGGGCGGTGCCGATGTTTCGAGCATGTTGTTGTCCGGATTAAAGATAGTTATACCTTCAGTAGTGCCGGCGATCATTGAGTGATTTTCTAATAATGTCAACGCGCCGTAATTAACACTCGTTCCCAAAAAACCATCATAATGATCAAAGTTGGTAAAGAATGCATCCTCGGCTTCCATATGGTTTTGCCGGATGCGGGATAGGAGGGTGGATTGGGCCTTGTGCGAAAGCTGGCTGAGGCCAAACATGGTGCCGATCCAGAGATTTCCTGCGCTGTCTTCTGCGATGGCTGATACCTCATTGCTGATAAGCCCTTCCTTTTCGGTGAGCCTGATTATTCTTTTACCATCGTATTGCAATAGCCCGTTCGAAGAAGCGAACCAAAGATTTCCTTTTTGATCTTCGAAAATATGATGAACAGGCTCAGACAACACTCCGGCTGAATCTCCCAACTGCGACAACCGGTGACCATCATAATAAAATATCCCCGATGAAGTAGCAAACCAGATATTTCCTTCGCGGTCTTCTTTTATGTAATAAACCGCAAGTGGAACCATATCGCAGAAAAAATTCGTAATTGACCGGTCTTCAATCCGGGATGCACCATGTTCAGTCCCAATCCATATATTTCCTCTGCTATCGTGCATAATACTATGCACATCATTGTCAGCCAATCCATCTTCAGTGCTAAAGAGATCAAATGATTTGCCATCATATTTTGAGACACCACGCGATGTTGCGAACCAGTAGTATCCATGCCGATCCGTGGTGATTCCTCTGATATCATCATCCGGCAAGCCTTGTTTCAATGAATAATTTTTTATTTCGTGCCCATTTAGCACATTCACTCCACCATGCATGGTTCCAAGCCACAGATTATGTTTCCGGTCTTCATAAACGGCATGTACGAAATTTTTCTTTAACCCTTCATTTATTGTCAGATGAGTGAACGAATGTGGATTGAATTTTAATAGTCCGCCTCCATTGGTGCCAATCCATATAATATCGCTCTCTGCGTGGTATAAACTAGTAATGTTGGTATTAGAGAGCCCTTCCTCCTCCCCAAATAAAGTAATAAATTTCCCATCATATTTTAAAAGGCGGTCCGAAGATCCAATCCAGACGTTATGGTCGTTATCTTCTGCAAGAGACGTAAAGTTTTTACTACCCACTTCTTCGTTCATTACTATCGAGAAAAAGTTTCTGCCATCAAAAAAAGATAAGCTGCTGTCAGAGGCAAACCAAAGCCGGTTTTGGTCATCCTCCATCAGTACTTTCACCCGGTTAGGTTCTATGGCCTGGTCAGGAGTATAGTTGATAAACTTTTTTCCATCAAAAACGGATAAGCCGCTCGGGGTACCTACCCAGATTTTGCCTGACTTATCACAAACTAAAGCGTTTACTGAATCGTCGCTCAATCCGTTTTCTTTTTTATAATGAGTGATTGTTGTTCCATCATATTTGTTGACCCCACCGCCTGCCGTTCCTATCCATACAGCACCCGCCTTATCTTCGGCCAGCGCAGTTACAGAGCGGTTGGTGAGGCCATTGTCTTCAGTGTATTTTATAAAAGCCCGGCCGTCATACTTCGAAACGCCCTCCGGTGTGCCGAACCAGATGTTTCCTTTTTTATCCTGCAAAATTGTTTTTACTTCATTGTGGCATAGCCCTGACCGGGTATCAAAATTCAGAAAGGTGTGCCCATCGTAACAAGTTACCCCGCCGGATGTTCCGATCCATAGCTGGTTTCTATTGTCTTTTAAAATGCAATGGATAATGTCGTTCTTAAGTCCTTGTTGACGGCTGAGCCCTGCAAAGGAATAAGGGTCAGGGCGTTTATATTCAGCCATTTCGGCCAATATAGAAGTGGCCGGATTTAGAAATGTAAGTTGTTCCTCCACTTGTTTCGTTGTGGGAAATAAATAATTCCCCGAACCGGGAACTATGGTATCAGTTATTTTTATTTTTATTTTCTTGAGCTCGGCGATGATCTTCTTTGGATGCGGAATGGATGTAATATCCGGTGCGCCGGCTCGCATTCGTTTGGGTTTGCGGTGATGAATCGATGTTCGTTCACCTACGGCAGCGTTGCTTTGTACCGGATAGAAAATCACTCTGGAATGAAGGGGGAATGAATGGAGATTTAAATTGGAGCTTGAGCTTCTCGTGCACCGAAGGTTATTCGCTATCCCCAAAAAGAATAGGATGGTGATGATGGCGCGATGTGGTTGCAGTCGCATAGGGGGTGGCCCAAAAAAATAGATTCTCAAGCCGTATCACAAATATATTTAATTAATTGATTTTTTATTCACCAAATAAAGTGCTCCTGTTCACAGGGCTAAATGCATATTAATGGGAAAGAGCTTAAGGG
>JBIQMB010000042.1:0-11891 GCA_044463745.1 Chitinophagaceae bacterium
TACCTGCCAAACAATAACCGCTGCTATCTCAATCGGATTACCCATTTTATCATTCACCTTTAGTAACTGACTTTGCAGGTTATCTGCCCGCAAACTTATCCTGTAGGTTTTGTAAAGCGGATTTACAAAGAAGAGCCCATTTTCTTTAATAGTTCCCACGTATTTACCAAAAAAATTCATTACCCGTGAATGATTGGGATTGACAATAACAAGTCCTTTGATGATAACCATGCAAATAAGGATCAAAAGAATGCCCAATACAATCAGCCATGGCGATGTTTCGCCAAAGACAAAACTTACGATAGCGAATGCCAGAAAGAACACGGCGAGCAGCAAAGCTGAGAATCCTGAAACGGGTTTTACAATTTTTTCCATGATCGTTAGTTTTAAAATGATATTATTTTGATATCAAAAGTAAATCATAAATTCCATATATACAAATTATTTTATTTCAGGCCAAAATGGTTGTTGCCGGTTTCAGGTTCATTTTTTACAGCATGTCCGATCTGTAAAATTTATGAAAGAGGGAAATTTCTTTTTTAATTTGTAACTTTTTGGTACCCAATGGAATCTACCACTTGTTAATTTAATATTTTTAATTTTCTATAGACAATCAAAAACAAAGTTTACTATGGCAAAAGCATGTAAAATAAAATCTATCGAACATCTGACTCATGATGTTTTGAAAATCGTTTTGGAAAAGCCCGAAGGCATCAGTTATATCCCCGGTCAGGCAGCCGACATTGCAATTAATAAACCCGGCTGGGAAACCGCATGGCGTTCGTTCACCTTTGTATCATTACCCGACGAAGATTATCTTGAATTCAATATCAAAACTTACCCGGAAAAGAAAGGGGTAACCAACGAGCTACTTACACTTAAGCCCGGAGATGAATTGTTGGTGGGTGATGTGTATGGAGATATTGCATACAAGGGCGAAGGAATTTTCATAGCCGGTGGGGCGGGTATTACTCCATTTATTGCTATCCTGCGCAGCCTGGAAAAGAAGGGTCAACTGGGCAATTGTAAACTCATTTTTGCTAACAAAACGAAAGGCGACATTATCCGTCGCGAATTTTTTGAAAAGCTTTTGGACAAAAATTTTATCAATGTCATTTCCAATGAAGAAGTGCCGGGTTACAAACACGGATTTGTAACGGCTGAAATCATCAAAGAGCAAATCGAAGAAGGCCATAAGCACTTTTATCTGTGCGCACCACCCGCCATGATGGATGCGGTTGAAAAACATCTGGCATCTTTGGGTATTAAGGAAGATGCGATTGTGAAGGAGGGATTTTGATAGGCGGTTTGATGGTATAGATGGCTTTGATTTGACTGGATGATTAACGCTGTGATGGTACGGGGGTGTTACCAACATGCTAGGTAGGATTCATTTCTATTATTATTATGGATGAGACTTACACACGTGGTTTTATAGTCCTACTGGTTCAAGTGTTCCGACGAAGACGGTCACTTGAATCCATTAATAGCACCGGTTTGTAGCCGGATTTGATAATTGTTATGGCGTCACTTTCAAAAAAATTAAGTTGGGGTTAATATTCTTAAAAAATATGCAATAGCCCCGTGCCTCTCTGATCCTTTGTCTCAATTATGAGATTACCATTCCACTTCTCTTCACTGATAATTTTTTGTAAGGTGAAGAAACATCTGGTTTTTAAAGCATCGTTCTTATTAATTTTGACTGGAATCTTTCATCTCATTTTTAATAATTAATCTATGATCAAAAAAATTTTTACAACCCTGTTTTTGTTTGTTGTTGTACTGCAGGTGAGGGCCGATGAAGGCATGTGGCTTCCGCAACTGCTGGGTCAGCAAGTGTATAATGACATGGTTAAACGCGGACTCAAACTTTCAAAGGACCAACTCTACAGCATCAATAAGCCGAGCATCAAAGACGCCATTGTTATTTTCGGCGGTGGCTGCACCGGCGAAGTGGTGAGCAATCAGGGCCTCATCTTTACCAATCACCATTGTGGGTATGGTGCTATCAGCGCTGCAAGCACATTGGAACACAATTATCTGCGTGATGGCTTTTACGCTTATTCCAAAGACAAGGAGATACAGACCAACCTGACTGTTACTTTTCTGGAACGGATAGAAGATGTAACCGATCAGGTAGAGAAGGCACTCACAGGCCTTAACGAAACACAAAGAATTCAGAAAACACAGGAGGTTTTTAAATCCATCACCGACAAAGTTCTGGATCAGGAAAATGGTATTTCAGGGCGTGTGTACAGCATGTTCAAGGGCAATCAGTTTCTAATGTATGTTTACAAAGTATATCGGGATATTCGGCTGGTAGGTGCGCCACCGGAGTCGGTCGGAAAATTTGGCGGTGACTCAGATAACTGGGAGTGGCCAAGGCATACCGGAGATTTTTCTATTTTCAGGGTTTACACTTCCAAAGACGGAAAGCCGGTAGAATACAACAAGGATAATGTTCCGATGAAGCCCAAGTGGTTCTTGCCGGTATCGCTAAAAGGTTATACCGAGGGAAGTTATGCCATGATTTACGGTTATCCCGGAGGAACGAACCGTTACGAAATTTCGTACGGCATCAAACTAAAAAATGAAATTGATAACCCTACGCTGGTAGAACTGCGCGATGTAAGGCTGAAAGCCATGCACGAAAGGATGGTCAAAGACCCCGCAGTGAAATTAAAACTCGCCGATTCATATTCAAGCATTGCCAACTATTATAAATTCTACAAGGGTGAAACCGAGCAGTTGGAGAAATACCATGTTTTTGAAAATAAGCAAGACTTTGAGAAAAAGTTTGAAACATGGGCAAAAGGGAAACCTGATTTTGAAAATATCATTTCCGAATACCAAAAGAATTATGCTACCTGGACGCCCTATGCCAAGTCAAGGGTTTACCTTACCGAAGGGATTTTAGGTTCGCCTCTGGCAGCATTCGCCGCATCATTTGCATCGCTGGAGCGGGCGCTGGTCATGACCGGACAAACGCAGGCAGATGTAAACAAAGCTATAGAAGGACTTAAAAAAGCAAGAGAAAATTTCCTGGCCAGAGAGGACATTCCGAGTGATAAAATCATAATGGCTAAAACAGCAATGATGTATTATCAGAATGTGGACAAAAGCCAGCAGCCAACCGCTTTTTACCAGGCATTAAGAACGAAGTACGGGGCTCTGTACGATGCGGCCACATATCAGAAATGGGCAGAGGATGTATTTGCAAATTCATTGATCATGAACGATGCGAAATGGAACGCCTTTGTGCAGAATCCTGATGCGGTTACATTGCAGGAAGACCCCGCTTATGCTTACGCCTCCGCTTTCTTAACCAATTACAATTCTAAATACGCTGCTACGTATCGTGCCTTTACGGCCACAAATGATGAGTTGGGCAGAATGTACATGAAGGGTATCATGGAGATGAACCCGGCAGCAGCTAAGAAAATGTATCCGGATGCCAACTTCAGTATGCGGGTGAGTTACGGAAGCGTGAAAAGCTATAGCCCGAGGGATGCTGTTGAATACAATTATTTCACCACCAGCGATGGCATTTTACAAAAATATATTCCGGGTGATTATGAATTTGACCTGCCAGCAAAAGAGATCGAATTGTTGAGGAAAAAAGATTTCGGGCAATATGCAGACAAAAAGCACAACGCCCTGGTTATTAATTTCATCACTACCAATGATATTACAGGTGGCAACTCAGGATCGCCGGTGATTGACGGAGAAGGAAATCTGATTGGTTTGGCATTTGACGGAAATTACGAGGCATTGAGTCATAAGCTTCAATTTGATAAAGATCTGAACCGCACCATCAATGTGGATATCCGTTATGTTTTATGGTGCATAGATAAAATGGGTGGAGCTAAGAATATTATTGATGAACTGAAATTAGTCAGGTAATACCGGTTAAGGAATGGTTCTTGTGTGATATACTGTTTTTAACCCTAAAAAAGTATATCAAAAATGAAAAATTTAGTGAAGATGGGTTTTGTGTCGATTTTATTTTTTTCGGTTACAATGCTTCTAAGTTGTGCTAAGAATGATAATGTGGAAGACCCGGATGGTGATGAATGTTACGTTCAATTATTTGACGGCGACAATTACACAGATGACAATATTATTGTAAAAGGTCCCGGCGAGTTTGCAGATCTTTCCAAGCTACCTGGTGCAGATAAGAATTGGGACGACGAAGCCGACTCCTTTAAATCAGGAAAAAATACCACTGTTACTTTTTATTCCGAACCCAATTTTGAAGGAGAATCAGTAACGTATAAAAATGGTGCACAGGAGCCTTCCATAGATGAACCCCGTTCGATGAAGATTGTTTGTAATAAATAGTCGGTCCGTATAAGATAAATCAACCCGGAAATGGATTTAAAAGCCATTTACCGGGTTGATTTTTTTTGTTCATTACGAAAAGATTCGTTTTATCACATTGCGCCTGCTTTATTTTCTGGTCGCAATTTTCTTTAGAAATAGTAAAACACCTTCATCTTAATGTTTCTGCCGGGGCGAAGTACTTTCATCCCATCATTATGGTCAAAATATCGCGAGTCCATAATGTTTTCCACTCCGGCCTGAATATGAAACCGTCCGGAGCCGACTATGAAATTTCTATTCCAGAATAAATTCAGGATTAAGGATGCAGGCGTTGGCGATTCACCATACGCATCACTAATATGGCGTTGTGGTGAACGGTACACAATTTCCGGGGAAATATTATTTTTCCCCATCGTTACAGTCATACGGTTTAAGGTTCTGAAGGGTGGAATAAAAGGAAGTGCCTGTGCATTGGCATCTTTGCCATAAGAGAAAGAATTGCCGGTTTCCCACAGCAACCATTTATTTATTTTCCATTCTGCATCCGTTTCAAAACCAAGCAGGTAAGCGTTTTTCAGGTTTTCAAATTGTTTTACCCCACTTGCTGAGTGTGTCATTTTATCCGGGTTGTTCTGAATTCTTCCCGCGATATAATTCTGCATGAAATAAGAAAATAATCGTGTTGTGATTTTGAACTTTTCTTTTTTAATTGTCATTCCTGCAGACAGGTTCAGAGACGATTCATTTTTCAAAGCAGGGTTCCCCAGGTAATCAAAATTATCGGATCGGTTAAACAGATAAAAGCCATAAAGTTCTTGCAAGGTGGGTGTGCGTGAACTGTATCCTGCACTTGCAAACAAGGATCCGAGGTTGCCGATGTTATAAACCGGATTGATGTAAAATGCAGGAATGAAGTCCGTTCTTTTTTCTTGTCCGTTGAAAAATGAGGATAGGGTTTCTTTCCCCCTATTTGTATAAATACCCGAACCGGCTATGCTAATTGAAAGGCCGCTCTGTAATAGCCATCTATTGTTCAGCCTCCACTCATCATTCAAGTTAAGTTCTGCAAACTGTCGTTTTCCATCCGGCAATGTGAGCATAAACATTGGAGCACCCTGTTCAGGATACATCGTCATTTCTGCATGCAATTTGTTTTCATAGAAGTGAACCTCTGCCCGAATGCGATGATTCTTGACCGTTGCATCTGCCGCCGATCTGAATCCTGCGGTTTGCGATGTGCCGGGCATATCCATGTGCATAAATACTTCTTCTATGGGGCGCTTAGTGTCGTCCATAGCATGGTTTATTGTGTTAAAATAAATCTTACTCTCTAAGCGGTTCACAATGTCGCTTGAAACATGCCATTGATGTGTAAGCGAAAAAATGCTTGCCTTTGCATAAAGCACATCCATGGTTAATGACGGATAGCCGATATTATACCCTTCATCCCTGATATAGTTTATCCATAATGATTGATGTGGATTGATTTTGTATTTAAGTCCAATACCTCCATTCCACTTTGAATATTGGGAATAAGGGATCACCTCACCCTTGCCGGCTTTGTAATTGCCCGAAGCCCTGTAAATACCATTTATATTTATACCGAGGCGGGGAGTGCCATAATTGAGAATCGTTGATATTTGTCTGGCATGCCCATTTGATTCATAACCTGATGCCACCATTCCGGTGAGAACTTTCTTAGTAGAAAATGACGGCTGGTTGATTTTGAAATCAAAGCCGCCACCGATAGAGTTTCCGGACAGATTTCCATTGTTGCCATAGCTGATGACAATGCTTTTCAGGTTAACGGGTTCTATGTAAGAACTTACCGGATCCATCCTGTCGGTGCATGCGCCAAATATGGCCATACCGTCGATGGTAGTTACAATACGACCTGCCGATAAGCCCCTGATACCGGGCTCCCATGCATAGTTTCCGCGCTTAATAATACTGACGCCGCTCATGTCGTTTAAAATTTGATCCGTTTCTCTCAGGCCGTCTTTTCCGGGTTTGAAAAGCCGGTTGGTTGTATTTGTTGAGCCTTGCTGTATAATTACTTCCTTGAGTAGTATTTGCTTAGCTGCCAGGCTGTCTTCCTGAGCATAAAGAATGCCTGAGAAAAATATCGTAAGCAGACCTACGAAAAGATTCGTCTTCATAATCTTTTATTTCTTGGTTGAATAATAAAATTGTCCCTGGATTAAAAAACTATGTCGAGAGTAGCGTCTTCAAACAAGACGGTTTCGCCCGATTTTACCTTAAAATGAAACCGCCAGTCTCCGGTCATGGTAAAATTTACCCTGCCGTTATAGAAGCCCGGGCTCACCTCTGTAGGGTTGACATTGTTCGAAGAACCATGCTCCATGGATGTCATGTAAGGATAAAACCCGACAGTTAGCCCGGAGGTGGCAACAAACTGCATTGGACTCTCTTTTTTGTAAATCAAAACAGAGAAGTCATTCATGCCGATTCTGAAATTTTTATAGGGGAAAATAGCCATCACGTATGTATCTCCGTTAGTGGCTTTAAAATTGCCAACTACCTTCGTCGGTGTTTGCTGTACATTGGTTTTAAAGATGGCTTCTTCGCCGCCTGACTGAATGCGAACCGACCACTCCATTGATTCGGATGGCATGGTAAATATCGCGCCACTTTCAAATAGACCAAGTGCAGGATTGAACAGGGGTTCAACCGAAGGGCTGCTGTGCTTCATCGACTCCATACTCATCAGGGTGCTCAGTGACACGGGCTCCTGAGAAATGCTTCCGTTGGCATTTTTTACCTGAATGAAAAGTGGGTTATAACCTGTGCCGGGGGTTTCTAATGAATACAAGGTTATTTGCTTGCCGCTGCTTAAAACAGACTCACCAATTTTATACAGGTTGTTTAAATAGTTAGGCTCGGGTGTGTGTTCTTTATTGCATGAGATAAATAAAAAACCAATGGCTATGAGGCCAATAAAATATTGTTTCATAATATGAAATAGCTTGAATTTATGCTTTGTAAAAAAGCATAAATGATGAAAAAAAATTGTGTGATTGAATTCTCTTTAGGAAAGAATTATTTTAAGAAATGCAAGCTATTCCGGGTGGATGAAATATTTCAGTAATGAAATTTTGTGAATGAAAGTGACCGGTATGGCCACCTGTTTGATTTTTTGTTATGAATTCGGGTTCACTGATAGAAAACACTTCACAACCAATGAAAAAACTCATTTCGTGAAACGGCCGCTGCGACTGTGGTTCATTCTTTTTCTCCAGCTCTTTTTTTAATTGGCAATGGCCGGCGCATTGCAGTTCAGGCTTGTCTTTGTTTTCGCAAAGTTCCCGGGCTATCTGTTCTCTGTTTATGAAAAATTCTGCTTCGATGATGCCCATGTGAAAGGTCTGGGCTACCATGGCAATCAGGGTGATCAAAGCTAATAAACTTCTCATGGCTGCAAAAGTAACTTATCATGCTTTACCGGATAATGTATTTAATCAGTCCGCGAAGTGATTTAAATCAATCCGGCCGGATATCAGTGCCATTTATAAATGCTGATTTTATTTTTTTTCAACATGTATATCTCTCCGGATGAGATACTGATCAGGTCAGCATTTTGCAATGATTGCGGAAGTGGTTTTTCTGTTGCTATGGGCAGTGGTGGAGCGTATCTGTATATAAATTTATCGTCAAACCCGATGATGTCTTTTTTTATCACAAAAAGAGATTTCCAGTTTTTAAACGGCAGCGATATTTTAAATGCACCATAGTAATCGAATATATAGATCCCTTGCGAAGGATCGTATAAATAAAGCAATCCGTCATTATCTCCGATCCAAACGGGGGAGGGAACATTATCAAACAATTGCCTGAAGTCAACCGAAGCCATCAGGACATTCCCGTTATCATCAATTTTTTTTATTTTGAATTCCCGGCCATCAAATAACCAGATGTTATTATCATAAGATGTGGTGACGGCAGCTACGTTGAAAATATTTTTACCTTGCAGGTTAATGCTGCCTATGTTTTTAAGGTACTTATCCAGGAGCACAATGGTCTGAAAATTCCGGTAAAACAAAAGTGTTTTCCATGAATTCTGTGCCTGGACATAAGAAAGCTTCCCATATTTTTTTACATCATTAAACACACCGACGGAGTCTCCGTTTGAGTTGTATTTGATCAACTGATTATCGCCATTAATCACAAATAATTCGCCTGCCAGATTGGTTGTAAAATAGCCGGCACTGACGGGTAGTTCTTTTGAGAAACTGATCAGCGAATCCTGCGAAAAGGATTCTTGTATTGAGGTCAGTGACACCAGGAGAAATATGGGCAGAATTATTTTCATTTTTGATAATAAAGTAAAGATACTTTTTCACCATCAAAAACGGCATAGCTGTTATATTTTATCCAATCGCCCGTATTGATATACCGGCTTGATTTGCTTAGTTCAAAATCGAGTGGCAGATGCCTGTGGCCAAAGATGAAATAATCTATGTGTTCATTTTTAAGCGTATCCTTACAAAACACGATAAGCCATTCCTTGTCTTCGCCTAAAAAATGCTCATCGCCGGTACCGGTGGCCGCACGGCTTTTGCGACTGAAATAATTGGCAAGACCGATACCCCAGGATGGATGTAATGCACCAAAGAGGGCCTGCGAAATTTTATTTCTGAAAACCTTTTTCAAAAATTTATAACGATGATCGCCCGGGCCGAGGCCATCGCCGTGGCCGATTAAAAATTTCTTTTGATTGAATTCGAATCTTTCCGGCTCGTGATATACCTGAATATTGAGTTCCTCTTCAAAATATCCATTCATCCACATATCATGATTTCCTACAAAGAAATGAATGATGATACCCTGGTCTGTAAGTTCGGCCAGCTTACCCAATAGTCTCACATATCCTCGCGGAACTACTCTTTTGTATTCGTACCAAAAATCAAAAAGATCGCCCAGAATAAAGATAACCGCCGCATCCTGCCTGATGGTTTCCAGAAACGAAACGATTCTTTTCTCTCTCTTCAGGCTTTCAGCATGATTGGGAGCACCGAGATGAAAGTCACTTAAAAAATAAATTTTTTTAGAATCTGGAATGTGCATGGGCTACATAAAACGCCGCTAAGGTAAACAGAAGAGTTCAGAAAAATGTATCCAAACTCTTCTGCCTTTTATTCTACCACTTATTTTGAAACCTTAAACCCACATTAAAGGGCTGAAAATTAAGGTCGTTCTTAAAGATTGATTTCGGACTATAGGATCCATATACGCGTACGGGGCCAATTCCGAGGTCGCCGACATAGCTGAATTTCCATTTCTCCAAATCGTAATCGCCATGGTTTTTCCTTTTGCCGCGATCATCACTTTTTTGCTTGTTTCGTGCGCTGTACAGGTATCCTAAGCTCACACCAGCACTAAAGTTTAAACTTCTTTTCGGGTTATCCGGATTACTGGTAAAGTTAAGCATCACGGGTATGGTCAGATAGTCAGCAGCTAATTTGTTTTTGCTGAAATGGATGGAATCCCGGAAGACAAAAGCATGCGAAATATCCTGACTGTGGTCGTACGGATTAAAGCCGCCTTCATTAAAACTGATTGCATTTTTGAAGCGATAATTATTTAGCTCCAGTCCCAGTGCATACTTCAGATTCACGTAGTGATTTACAAGGTTTACCTTTTGGCCTACGAGCCAGAGATTTACATTTATCGATTTTCCGGTACGCAGTTTAAAGTCCTTACTACCGAGAGCCGACTGTCCGGGCCGGTTTATCAATGTATTGCTTGATGTAGCAGCAGCATAGTCTGTGTTATCAGTCCAGTTAGCAAAACCGAGATCCCAGAAGAAGGTGGACGTGGTAACGTTCGATTTTTTTGTTTTTCCCGGTTGCCCGATTGTTATCTTCACGCGGGTTTTCTCATTGTTGTCAGTGGTCGATTTCTCTTTTTTCAAAATAATTATTCCGCCGATCTTCAGGGTGTCTTCAGACTTGGTTACCTTAACCGAATCCTGCTCCTGTGCTTTCACGTAGCCAAAACTCATGATCATGAGCAATAGCATCATTGTTCTTGTTTTCATTGTAGTTGTTTAAATTTATTTAATCTATATCATCACCGTTGAGGAATCGGTTAATAGGATTTCCCCGGTCTATGGTTCTCTTTACTTTCTTGATAAAAACACCCAGCTTACTGTTTCTTAATTTATCGGCCGGTATATCGTAAAAAACATAATCGTTTGGTTGTGGCTCATCCTCAAAGTATGTAAATGTCGGCTCTGTTTCCTGTATGGCAGAGGCAGTGATAGCCATAGAAGGTGCTTCAGTTACCGCGGTTTCGGTATCGGGCACCACAGCGGGAAGCGGTACATTTATTTTAGATGCTTCCTCTGCCGGCTCCGGTTTCTCTGCTAATGCTACCTGTATCGGATAGTTTTCCTCCTTTCCGGAATTAACCGGCATTTCAGGTTTATGCTCCACCGTTAAGCCGGCTATTTGCAATGAGTTTTCTTTTTTATTTTCTGTGGGATGATGAACATTACTTTCGCTGCGAGTCGATTCGATTGCAGGCAGGTCTGTCTTATCTTGATTACGGGTTTGATTCTGCTCTTGCGTAGCCGGCGTTCCGCTTGAAGCTGCCAGTTGAGGCTCTGTCGTAGATGAGTTCCTGAACTGATTAATGCCTGTCCATAAAATAGCGCCTGTAAGGGCAGCAGCAACCGCAATTTTTACAATGTTCAGATAAAAGACCCGCGCCGGTTTCCGGTATAAAGCATTCTTATCAGGATAAGTTATCTGTAAATCAGGTTCCAGTCTGGCTCTGCGGATGGATTCAAATTCTGCCCTGGAAATTTCGTTTTTTGCCAGATAATCTTCAGTGAGTTTTCTTCCCTCCTCGTTTAATTCTCCATCCAGATACTCTACAAATTTTTCTTCATAATTTGATTCTGTAATGAAATCGGAATCATGCTTGAAAAGGAAACTTTTATCTGATAAGAAGGTGGGTTCGGGTTGCTGAATGGTAGCCAGAATATCTTCCAGCTCCTTTTGCAAATGAACATTTTCTTTTACAAAAGCTTCCACTTCCTGCCTTTCTGCCGTGGATAACTCATTATCCGCGTACAGCAAAAAGTATTCTTCGTAATTTTCTTTGTTGATGTTCATGATCAGATAATATTTTCAACCTTGACCAGGTAATTTTTTAATTGAATTCTTGCTCTGTGCAAATAAACCTTTACCTGACTTAGGTTTAATGATGTAATGGCTGCAATTTCATCGTAGCTGTATCCCTCATAATCTTTTAGCAGCACCAGGCTTCGTTGTAAATCATTGAGCCTGTACAGGGCTTCGTTTAAAATTTCTTTTACGTTTGAAGTTTGTTTTTCCTGTACGCGCAAACCCGACCCTGAGAAGTCATCTTTCAAAACAATCCGCTTATTTTTTCGCACCTGATCTATCATCTGGTGATAAGCGATGGTGAACAGATAGGATTTGCTTCGTTCATAATCTACTTTTTCTCTGTTGATCCACAATTTTTCAAAAGAAGCCTGAATAACGTCTCTGGCATCTTCCTCATGACGCAGATTCTTAAGT
>JBIQMB010000043.1:0-11882 GCA_044463745.1 Chitinophagaceae bacterium
TAATCCTGATAACCCCTGATGAAATCGGGGGAACAATAAAAGTGATTGTAGCAACCCCGAAGGGAGTTGAACGAGGATTCACATAATAAGGTCATTTGGTTTAAGTTTCAGCACTAAGTTGATGGATTGTCGTTCAATCTTTTTCGAGGTTGTGATGTTATGGGGATTTCACAGATATCATCAGAGGTTTTCAATATACATGCATCAAACTTGTTTGTTTGTGGGAAACAACAGTGTATGTCTGCCGGATTCGTTTTAACCGTTAGTGCAATAAGGTCGTCCCTACAGGACTAAATAACTATTCTTAAATCTATTTCTACCAAAAGGTCGTGCCGCTGGCACTTGAACCCGCTCCCGTTTTCCATTCCGAGGATGGATATCGCAACACAACAACTGGAAAGGGTTGAACAAAATCTTCATCCATAACTATACTATTAAACAACATATATCCCTTAGGTCTTATATATACTTTACACGATACAGAATTGAGATTAATTATTACTAATCATGTCGTATTTTTTGTTCGGCTGAAGGTATGGTTGTCTATTGCCGTCGGTTTCAACCGACGGTTTTAAAGAACACTAAGAAGGCATGGCTTTAGCCACATTTTTTATTCCTTTGCGAGCAGGTTTCCGGATTCTTTTTATGGCTTTTTTTCTGATTGGATTCCAATTAGACCAAAAGTTTTGATTGCTCGTGAATACGAGTTTGATAAGAAGCGCAAATAGATACCGCGGAATGTAGTAAGAGCAGGAACAACCTTAATTCAGAATGATACCCGATATGTAATGATCCAAACCTAATCCACCATGTATTTTTCAAATTCATTGAAGTATAAGCTTATGGGTTTATTATCTGTTCCTTCATTTATAAAAACAGAAACCTCAGGCGTTTCCTTAAGAAATGACTTTAGTTTTTTCCACCGCATCACACTACATGCTGATGCGGTCCAATCGGCAATGGACCCGTCGGGCGCAATAACCGTCACATTTCTGTGAAAGGTTACACCTTTTCCTGTTTTAGGATTGATGATATGGGAATACCTTCTTCCTTTATGATCGATGTGCTGAAAGGCATCACCGGATGTAGCTACTGCTTTATGCGCAATTAGCAGTTTGCTGTCCATACGTTGATTTGCTGAATCCAACATCGAAATGCCAATCGACCAACCATCTTTGTCCGGAGGCGGTGCACCTGCCACCATATCGCCGCCGGCATCAACAAGCGAAGAAGCCAAACCTGCACCTTTCAAAATGTCCATAGCTTTTTGAGCGATGTATCCCTTGGCAATGCCGCCCATATCAAGAGCCATATTCTTTTTCTTCAGTTTCACCTTATGGTTTTCCTTGTCAAGAACTATCAGCCGATATCCTACTTTTTTTCGGGCATTTCGGATATCTTTTTTCAGCGGAAAAGAATTCTCTTTTCGGGCACTGCGCCATAATCGGGATAGCGGACCTACAGTGATATCAAAGGCACCGCCACTGCGATCTGAAGCCTGAACTGACATGGAAATTACATCAAATAATTCCGTTGAAACCGTGATGAATTCACCATTTCCGCTCCGTGAATTGAGTTTATTGAGTTCACTTGAATCCAGATAATCGCTGAATATTTCATTGAGTCTGTCCACTTCGTCGTAAACCAATTCAATTATCGAATCCACATATTTTTTATCATCCCCATAAGTTACAATCGTAAACGGAGAGCCCATCTTTTGGCGTGTGAATGAATATCGTTGTTGGCCATAGCCATTTGCGAACACAAACAACAGCAAGATAAACGACAGATAATTTTTACTCATGCATGCAGATGAATTCAGAAGTTAATATTCGCACTTAAATGAAAGATTAATAATCCTCCATTTTCTCAATCCAATATTTTCTAATCTCATCTACTGATGGTTTTACTTTGGGCCTGATTAACCTGAACCCCACAAAGGGCGCACTGGTCAGCCACCAGAAACTTTTAGGAACCTGCGGATCGTCGCGCTTCCATCTTGGACTTGAACCCCTGCGAGCTGCCACTCGGAGATTATCCGGATCATCAGCCCATGATCCGCCACGCACAGAACGAGGATAGAGTTGGGTAGGGCGAAACCATGGATTTACTGCAACCGGTTTGTCCAGCTCATCGAAATAATCTTTCTTGTATTCATCAGCCGTCCATTCTGCCACGTTGCCCAGCATATCGTATAGCCCGAAGGCATTGGGTTTCTTTAAACCAACCTTTTGATATTTTTCATTACTGTTTTCCTTAAACCATGCATATTGATCCAGCTCCGATGCGTTATCTCCAAAATAGTAGGGTGTAGCCGAACCGGCTCTGGCCGCATATTCCCACTCCGCTTCGGTAGGTAATCTATAGAAATGGCCGGTTTTTTTATATAGCCATTTGGCAAACATCATGGCAGCATAATTGGTGACATTGACTACCGGGTAGCCACCATGCCTTCCCAATCCTAAGCTTACATCAATATATTCTGGCGTAGGCCTGGTTATGGCATCCACACCCTGCAGTGCCGGATCATAACTGTTGTCGCTGATTTGCATATCGTGCATAAATACCTCATACTGATCCCACGTGATTTCGTAAGCACCCATCCAAAAGTCATCAACCTTTACTTTTTGTGCAGGACCTTCGGTCTCTTTTCTTCCCGGGTCATTTGCCGGGCTGCCCATCATAAATGTCCCTCCTTTGATGGGAACCATTTTAATTTTTTGATCTGATCCAGGGATGGATTCCGTATAAGCCTCAAATCCTTCTTTGGCCTGACTGCTAGCCAGTTTAGGCATCAATGAAATGATCATCATCCATCCGGTAAAACCTAAAAAGAAGATTAAATATTTGTGATGTATTTTATTGTTCATTTCCTCAAAAATTGATAGGCATTTAAAGAAAATCATCTGCTTTTTTATACGCATTGATCAAGGCCAGTTCGCCCTCTTTACCCGGAAGAGAATTGCCGTGCTCCATGCCGATAATGCCTTTGTATCCTTTTTTATAAAGGTGTTTAAAAATATTCTGGTAATTTATTTCTCCGGTTCCGGGTTCTTTTCTGCCCGGGTTATCACCTACCTGTATATAGGCCACTTCATCCCAACAACGGTCCAATGTGGTGATCAGTTCGCCGCGGTTCTTTTGCATGTGATAAAAATCGTACAGGATTTTGCATGAAGGGCTGTTTACCGCTTTGCATATCATGTAGGTTTGCTCTGCATATCTCAGAAACAAATCGGGGGTATCGCTCAGCGGTTCAAGAACCATGATCAGCCCATGCGGCTCCAAAATTTCTGCGCCACGTTTAAGTGTTTCTATTACATTGGCGGTCTGAATATCCATCGGAATATTGCGCGCAAAATCTCCGGGAACAACAGTTGCCCACTTAGCATTGACGCGTTTTGCTGACTCTACCGCTCTTCTGCATCCGTTTAAAAAAATATCTGTGTGTTCCTGCTTGCCGGCGGCAAATGTGTTGGCTCCATTTCCTCCTTTATCCACAACAAACACGCCCATCTGCATATCCAGCCTGGCCAGAAGGTCACCGATTTTTTGTTGCATCTCCGGTGTCCGACCCATTAGTCCGTTATCTTCAATGGCATTGAAACCCTGGTCTTTCATAAACCGGATCTGATCTAAAAAATCATTTCCGGCATGGTTTCTAAAGCTGCCGTCATGAGGGGCATAGTTCAGGTTGAATACCTTAGCCGCGGCGTTGAAAGAAGTACGATGGTCTTCGTAGGAGCTGGCTCTCAATCCTGAAAACGGTAAAACAGCCGCACCGGCGGCAAACAATCCTGAGGTAAGAAACTTTCTTCTTTCCATATACATATTTTTTGCGGAGCAAAGGTGGCGTTACTCCATCAATTAAAAAATGGATTAACTCATGTATTTGGTTTTGCCGGGGATGGCAATCGGGTACAGGCCATCCTCTCCGGGCAGAATCGGCGGTGCTGTATTGAAATCGAACCCATCCGGCAGGTATCCCAAATCCAGATTCATCGCTTTATCCAATTCAATCATCTCACCTGAGTAAGTCGCAAGCCTTCCCATGATACCGGTCATGGTGCTTTTGGCAGAGCGTTCGGCATCCCAAAACTTGTATTGGTTTTTGGCAATAGCTTCGAAGAGTTCATCATGCTCGTTTTGGTACGGCTCATTTTCATTGTCAAAATTGAACTGATACAAAACCTTGCCCTTATGGTCTTCTATTTTACCTCCATTATAAAACACCCTCCCTTTGGTTCCGATAATGAGCTCATCTACCTTACTCATGGTTCCGGGCATGTGTCGGCACTGGCTGTTCATAATGACACCGTTGCTGTAATGAAATTCCACAAAGTGATGGTCGAATATTTCGCCGTAATCCTTTCCTGTTCTTACTTGCCTGCCGCCGAAACCCTGTGCTTTAACAGGCCAATCGCCTACAGCCCAATTTACCACATCAATGTTATGAACATGCTGCTCTACGATATGATCGCCACAAAGCCAGTTAAAATAATACCAGTTGCGCATTTGATATTCCATTTCATTCCACTGAGGCTGGCGCGGATGCATCCATACACCGCTGCTGTTCCACCAGGCTTGCGCGCTCGTTATGTCGCCAATCATTCCATCTTGTACCCGCTTCATCAATTCACGATACGAAGTTTGGTAATGACGCTGAAGTCCCACTACCACATTTAACTTCTTTTCTTTGGCTTTTTGTGCAGCGGCCAACACCCGCCTGATTCCTGCAGGACCGGTGGCCACAGGTTTCTCCATAAAAATATGCTTGCCACGGTTTACGGCTTCTTCAAAATGGATGGGCCTGAAACCGGGAGGTGTGGTTAATATCACTATATCGGCTAATGCGATGGCGTCTTTATACGCATTAAAACCAACGAATTTATGTTCTTCTTTTACCTTAAACCGCTCAGGACTTTTGGCCATTGCGTTTTTAATGCTTTGATAGCTGCTGTCTAATTTATCCTTAAAGGCGTCGGCCATGGCCACCAACTGAACATTTAGCTTGGTTTTGAGGGCCTGAACTGCGGCTCCGGTGCCTCTACCACCACAACCGATTACGGCTACTTTGATCGGATCGTTGGATGCAGAAAAATGGCCGGCTTTTGAAATGAGTGGAGCCGCCAGAATTCCACCTGCAGCCAGGCCGGCTGTTTTTACAAAATCACGACGCGATTGTTTGTACCTGTTTTTAGAATCCATGTATGTTTGTTTAAATGTAAAAGAATGAATTTTAATTTCTCTTTCGATTCAAACAAAAATAGGATTTACTTTCAGTAATTTTTTTACATGTAAGGAAATAATTGTAGAGGAAAGGCTTTGCCATTGATGAAATCCTCGGGCTCATCATAAATAGAGGTTGGGAAACCAACCAGGCTGATTGATAAGACACCACGCCACTATAGCCCGTATTTTCTTTTAATCTCTCGCTCGGTCTCACGCGCTTTGATCGACTCTCTTTTGTCGTGAAGTTTTTTACCTTTACCAAGACCGATGTCAACCTTTGCAAACCCGTTGGATGCTATGAAAATACGCAGCGGCACAATGGTGTAGCCCTTCTCCTTCATTTTAGCTTCTATCTTTTTTAACTCTGCTTTGCGCAGCAGTAATTTTCTTTCCCGCGTCGGATTGTGATTGTAAACTCCGCCCATTTTATACTCTGCAATGTGCAGGCTTCTGAGGATTAGTTCTCCTTTGAACAAGATACAATAGCTGTCATTAAAGCTGGCCTTACCTTCCCGGATCGATTTAATTTCAGTACCGGTAAGTACGATGCCTGCCGTATATTTCTGAACAATACTGTATTCAAAATAAGCTTTCCGGTTGCTGATTTCTATCATACCTGGTGTCGGTTAATAGCCAAACAATGAGAGAAGAGCGTGCATTTTCTCTTTCAGTTTTTTGCGCGATACAATAAAGTCGAGAAAACCATGCTCTAATAAAAATTCACTTCTCTGAAATCCCGGAGGAAGATCTTTCTTGATGGTTTCCTTGATGACCCGTGGGCCTGCAAAGCCAATGAGTGCACCCGGTTCGGCCATAATGATATCTCCCAGCATAGCAAAGGAAGCCGTAGTACCGCCAAATGTAGGATCTGTACAAAGCGAGAAGTAAGGAATTTTGGCATCACTCAGTTTTACCAGACTGGCACTTGTTTTGGCCAACTGCATAAGCGAATAAGCGCTTTCCATCATGCGTGCGCCGCCACTTTTACTGATGATGAGGTAAGGGATTTTGTGCTTGATGCAATAATCTGCTCCGCGTGCAATTTTTTCTCCCATAACCCCACCAAGACTTCCGCCAATGAATTCGAAATCCATGCAAGCCACCACCAGGTCTTTGCCCTCAACTTTGCCGTGTCCTACGGTAATGGAGTCGTGAATACTGCTCTTGGCTTCTGCTTCTTCAAGTCTTTGGGAATAGGGTTTCAGATCTACGAACCCCAACTGATCTTTTGATTTGATATTGCCGAAAAGTTCTTTTAATGTTCCTTTATCAAAAATTATTTCAAAGTATTCCTTGCTTCCTATTCTGTGATGGTACTCGCACTTTGGGCATACAAATAGGTTTTCTTCAAGCTCTGAAATAGTACAGGTATATCTACACTTCGGGCATTTCCACCATAGTCCGTCAGGTGTTTCTTTCTTATCTTTTGTGGAGGTGGTAATATTTTTCTTGATTCTTCTAAACCAGCTTTCCTTATTTCCCTCGCTATCATCTCCCCCTGCCAGGTTTTGTTGGATATCGTCTTCCTGTTTCATGCGCACATTTTTAATGTTTTTGTTTTCACCGCCGCAGCGGCGAATATGTAATATACCTTAACTTAAGAAATTTCACCGTTATTTTTTTAAATAGAATAAAAAACGATGAAATTTCTTAAGTCTGTTTACGGTAGATTGGTGCCTGAAAATGCCGGTTGCATGAAATCAGGCAATAGTTATTGATTCGTCCAAATATACATCTTGCGTGGCATTCAATAATTCAACGCCCTCTTTGAACGGTCTCTGGAATGCCTTGCGACCCATAATCAACCCGGTTCCGCCCGCTCTTTTGTTAATGACGGCTGTTTCTACGGCTTCTTCCAGATCCTTGGCACCGCTGCTGGCACCACCACTGTTGATCAATCCTATCTTTCCGCTGTAACAATTAAGAACCTGGTAGCGGCAAAGATCAATGGGGTTATCGGTAGTAAGGTCTGTATATACCTTCGGTGATGTTTTTCCGAATTTGAGTGCATTATACCCACCGTTATTGGTAGGCATTTTTTGTTTGATAATATCTGCCTCCAGCGTTACACCGAGGTGATTGGCCTGACCGGTAAGATCGGCGCTGGTATGATAATCGACACCGTCAACCTTGAACGCTTCATTTCTGGTGTAGCACCATAATATTGTGCACATGCCCAGTTCGTGAGCCAATGCAAATGCTTCGCTTACTTCCTGAAGCTGACGGGTGCTTTCATGACTTCCCCAGTAAATGGTTGCTCCAATCCCCACTGCTCCCATATCGTATGCAGTTTTTACCCTGCCAAACATGATTTGGTCAAATTTGTTAGGGTAGGATAGTAATTCGTTGTGATTTATTTTTACGATGAAAGGTATTTTATGCGCATATTTTCTCGACATCAAACCCAGCACACCAAAAGTGGATGCAACGCCATTGCAACCGGATTCTATGGCCAGTTTGATGATGTTTTCAGGATCGAAATAGATCGGATTTGGAGCAAAGGATGCGCCTGCACTGTGTTCTATCCCCTGATCAACCGGAAAGATGCTGCAATAACCGGTGCCACCCAGGCGGCCGTGATCCATTAGTTGCTGCATACTACCAATCACGCGATTATTACGATCACTCAGGCTGAAAACCGTGTCAATATAATCAGGTGAAGGAAGGGTTAAGGTTGATTTATCAACTTTGCATTTGTAATTAAGCAGGGATTCTGCTTTCTCTCCAAGAAGTTCTTCAATTTTCTTACTTGCCATTAATTTCATTTTTATGATAGTGCAAACCTACAAGAAATTTTGGATTACGACTTAATGCGGGGGTTTTTTCTGTGAAATCAGTCATTTTTGTGTTGGGATGGCCCGCTGATTTCTGTTGATGGGAAGGGGAGGTGTCCAGCAGATTTTACGGATTTTTGCAGATGGGGAGAGGAAGTGGCCCGCAGATTTAGCGGATTTGCGCAGAAGGGGGAGAAGGTGTCCCGCAGATGTCGCTGATAATCGCAGATACTTTTTCTGGCTTTTTCTGGCGCAGGTCTCCTGACCTGTGACTTACTGTTACTAAAAAAAATTTTCTTGATGCCGGTCTTCACGCTAAGCGATGGTGTTGAGCATGGGAGTCGGCAAGACCGTTCAATTTATTATTTACTGAATTTGCTATGTCATCCCTAACGTGATTTGTTTACTATTGGTGATTTTTTTTCTACAATCCTGTCACCTCTAAAGAGGTTCTTTCCTTCACTGGCGCAGGTCTCCCGACCTGTGACTTACCGTTACTAAAAAAATTTCTTGATGCCGGTCTTCACGCTAACCGATGGTATTGAGCGTGGGAGGCGGCAAGATCGATCAATTTATTATTTACTGAATACGCTATGTCATCCCTAACGGGATTTGTTTACTATTGATGATTTTTTTTCTACAATCCTTTCACCTCTAAAGAGGTTCTTTCCTGCACTGGCGCAGGTCTCCCGACCTGTGACTTATCGTTACTAAAAAAAAATCTTGATTCCGGTCTTCACGCTAAGCGATGGTAACGCGCGTGGGATGCGGCAAGACCGGTCAATTTATTTACTGAATTCGCTATGTCATCCCTAACGAGATTTGTTTACTGTTGGTGATTTTTTTTTTCTACAATCCTGTCACCTCTAAAGAGGTTCTTTCCTTCACTGGCGCAGGTCTCCCGACCTGTGACTTACCGTTGTGTAAGATTCCACTTTCTTTAGGTGCAAGCATTGCGCTTGTGGCCATTAAGTAATTGCCACTGAGGTTCGAAGACACTATGATTCACACAGGTTCCCAAATGCTGTCATTTCGAGCGATGCCCGTAGATACCAGGCTGCGTGAAGGATGAATATGGCGAGTCGAGAAATCTCCTTGAGGACTGTGGATGACGATAGAAGTTGTGAGATCATCCTTGTTCCTTCACTGGCGCAGTCTCCTGACCTGTGACTTACAGTTATTAAAAAGTACGAATTTCTCGTTATGCAAATTCTACTTTCTTTAGACGCAAGCGTCGCGCTTGTGCCCAACCACAAGTAAAATGAATTATCATTAATCTATAGCGCTAATCAACATTTCACAACCTCTTGATTTCCTCAATGTTTAGATTTTCAATAATGAACAACATTAATAAAATATCAGGAAAAAATCGCATCCTGTCTTTTTAGTACAATTTTTGATATGTGATTACCAAGCCAATGCTAACAGTGGATTGACTTACTGCTACTCTTTGAAAATTCACCTTAAACTGACAATGGAACCCTTAAACCGGTTACCTGATTTTTAAAAACAAAAATTTTGCACATGAAAAAAATTGTCCTCCAAAGACTACTGTTCATCTTGCCGGTATTGTCTTTTTTAACCTCTTCAGCACAAACAGGCACCATCAGTGGTACCGTAAAAGGTGTGGATGGGCCTTTGGTAGGTGCGTCGGTTATGGTTGGCACCGGTGGGGTACTCACAGATGAAAACGGCGTTTATTCCATCAAGGTAAAACCCGGCCAACGTGTAATCACGGCTCATTATGTAGGTTATCAGTCTATGACCACCACTGTAAATGTGACGGCGAATGAAGTCACCATACAAAACTTCGATCTTAAGCAGAATGCTGCCCTGACCGAGGTCGTCGTGATCGGATCAAGAGCCACGCCCCGCACGCAGTTGACTTCCGCCGTCCCGGTTGATGTGATTGATGTAAATCAACTGGCTCAGAGTTCGCCACAGGTGAACCTTAATCAAATGCTTAATTATGCTGCGCCATCCTTTACCAGCAATACCCAATCGCTTGGCGATGGTACCGACCATGTGGATCCTGCCTCCCTTCGCGGACTTGGGCCCGATCAGGTATTGGTACTTATAAATGGAAAGAGGCGTCACACTTCCGCCCTGGTTAATGTAAACGGAACTTTCGGAAAGGGTAGTGTAGGCACGGATCTGAATTCCATTCCGGTTTCAGCCATCGAAAGGATAGAAATATTGAGAGATGGTGCTGCCGCACAATATGGTAGTGATGCTATTGCCGGTGTTATTAATATTATTTTGAAAAAAGCTACCAACAAACTCGGATTCTCAGTTACGGGCGGCCAGTATTTAACCAAGAGTGTCGGAGTGAAACATACTGATGGCGAGGGTATTCAGGTAGCATTAAATTATGGGCTGCCCATCGGCCAGAATGGTGGATACATTAATTTTTCAGGCGCTTACGATCAGCGCGAACCGACAAACAGAGCGGGAGAATATACCGGTGCTATATATAAAAGATATCCCGGAGGTGTGGATATGACAGACTCGTTTCTCACCGCCACGCATACTACCCGGCGCGATTACAGCCTTATTGTCGGTCAATCCAAATACCGCGGCGGGCAATTTTTCTACAATTCATCCATACCCGTTTCTAACAATGCGGAATTTTATTCCTTCGGTGGATTCGGATACCGCAGGGGACTATCGCCCGGTTTTTATCGTTATCCGAACGATTCACGAAATGTGACAACCATTTATCCGCTCGGTTTTCTGCCGTACATCGGGTCGAATATTTATGATCGATCTGTGGCAGCAGGTATTCGCGGACAGGTGAACGATTGGCAGATAGACTTTAGCAATACCTATGGGCAGAATCAATTCATTTTTGGGGTTGAAAATTCGCTCAATGCATCCATGCTTGAAGCCTCACCAACTTCCTTTAATGACGGTGGACCGAAATTTACACAGAATACCATCAACACAGATGTATCCCGAAGTTTTAACTGGCTGGCGGGTACCACCCTAGCTTTTGGTACCGAATACCGGTTTGAACGATATCAGTTGATAGCCGGAAACGAAAACTCCTATACAAATTATGGAACAGCTACCCAGGTTGGTGTTGATGGTTCAGGAAATCCGATCCTGGTTCCGGATCCCAAAGGTCCCATTAACACACGGTTTGGCCCTGACGGATCACCAAGGCCGGGCGGCTCACAGGTATTTCCCGGTTTCAGGCCTGAGAACGCAGTCAATGCCACACGCAATTCCATTGCGGCCTATGCAGATGTGGAAGTAAATTTTACACCGGCCTTTATGGCTGATGGTGCCATCAGATACGAAAATTACAGCGATTTCGGATCCACCACCAATGGAAAACTGGCACTGCGGTTGAAAGCAAGTGATAAGATCGTGATTCGTGCTTCGGCCAATACAGGATTTCGTGCGCCATCTTTACAACAACGTTATTACGCCAATACCAATACAGTGTTTACGGATGGTGTGCCGCATGATGTAGGTGTGTTTCCCAACGATAGCAGAGCCGCCAAACTGGTGGGAATACCGAGCCTGGTGCCGGAGAAATCGAGATCGGTCAGCGCAGGTATTACCGGCAACTTTGGTGATTTAAAACTGACGATCGACGGCTACATTACCCGAATCGATCACCGGATTATTTACACCGATCAGTTCTCCGGGAGCAATGACCCCGGCGCATCGCCTGCTGATAAAGAGTTGTATCAGATATTGTTATTGGCGAATGCCACACGCGCTCAGTTTTTTGCCAATGCCATCAATACCAATACCCAGGGAATAGATATGGTTATATCTTACAACAAGACCCTGGGAAAAGGTTTGCCACGGCCCAGCCCAAGCGGTCTTAGGAAGACAAACTTAGAATGCAACTCCTTGGCTCAC
>JBIQMB010000044.1:0-11871 GCA_044463745.1 Chitinophagaceae bacterium
ATGTAATATCTTAAGTCAGTTTTGAAACCCAGATCATTTCTGAGGTATGAATTGATGGCCGGTGTAAAAGAATGCAGCCATGATGTCAATTCAGAATTATAATCAGACCTTACACCCGCATCCATCTCATCTACACCGAGGTAACGCGAGTCTAAACGGCCGACAGTAAATCCCCGGTCACGTAGCAACTCTTTCCAGAAAAAGGTAGGTGTAATGATTAGATTATTCTGAAGTACGACTTTTTTCGCAATACCTGAATACCGTGCCACTTTATCCGCTATCTGGTTTTTCTCGGCATCAGAAATGGATCCGCCTTTTACGAGGGCAGGAATGTATTCCTGAATCGTAAAGTTTTCTACTTCAGGCAGCATAGCTTCCAGGTCTTTGTTTTGCAAATCAGACGGAAGTGCTTTATGATACCAGGCGGTAGCTGCATAAAACGGTAGCATGCTGGCGTCCTTTACCGGGCCGGTTCTTAAAATACCCAAGTCAGTAGGCGACACCAGAATAACACCATTCAGATATATCCACTGGGTATTCTGTAGCGCATAAGCCAGGCCTGAAACCCTTGTGGTACCATAGCTTTCGCCAATGAGATACTTGGGCGACTCCCAACGGTTGATGCGGGTAAAGAAGGCACTGATCCACTCCGATAGATATTGAATGTCGGCATTGACCCCAAAGAATGTAGAAGGAGGCGTGCTCTTATCCACAATGCGCGAGAATCCGGTATTGACCGGGCATACGTACACGATATCGGCAACATCCAAAATAGAATAAGGATTCTCTTCTACACCGAATGGCTGGATGGGAAATCCTTCATCACTGATATTAAGTTTCCTGGGCCCTGTGTAACCAATATGCATCCAAACACTGCCGGTTCCGGGGCCGCCGTTAAACGAAATAATAACCGGCCTGTTGGCTTTGTCTTTTACATCATCTCTTTCATAGTAAACATAGAAAACACTTGCTACAGCCTTACCGTCTTTATCCCACACGGGCTGTGTGCCGGTGGTGGCTGTGTAACCAAAGCGAACACCTTTAACCGTAACCTGATGCTTGGTTACCACCGATGAGTTGGCAACCGGTATTACGTCTGCATCGGATGGTTTGGAAGGGCTATCAGCAGACTTGGCTGTAGCCGGCTGAAATTGTCTGGATGGATCAGGCGGCCTTTGTTGCGAAATGGCGCTTTCCATAAATAATGAAAAAGAAATAACCGCTAATAAAAAAAGTTTCTTCATAATTTTTAGATTTGAGTAATACTGGAAATAGTTTTAATAGATGAAAGAAATGGTCTGATGTTTATAATTGATCAATAAATTTTTGAGAAGGCTTGTAAGCAAGAGAACGCAGTTTGCTTTTGAGGCCGGGCAATTTTCCCGATTGATTGCTGTCCTTATAATTCATTGCTAAGAGCGTGTATGCCCTTAATGAATAAGGGTTGGAAGCAATAGCACTTTCGAATGCAGATGTACCATTGCTATTGCGCTTGTTTAATTTATCCAGCAATCCTTTAGTGACAAGGTAGTCTGATACATAGTAAGGTTCGCCATCGGCAGAAAGTTTATTAAACAATTCATCCGCCTTTTGCAGATGGCCGGTATTGGCCAGCAGCTCAATGTAGGTAAGCTGATCTTCTCTTTGCAACCTCGGCGTTTGCTTAAGGAACCTCTCCACAATTGAATTCGCTGAATCTTTTTTTCCGGTTTGATTGTAGAAAACTGCCAGTCTCAAATCATAATCCTGACGGGCATTACCCGAGGCAGCCAGTATGCGCTGAGCCTCATGAATGGTTGCAACGGCCTGGTCGTATTTTCCATTAGCAGCGAGGGCATCCGCATAGTAATTGCGGTATGCATAATTCTGAGGTTTTTGCTCCACCAGCTTTTTCAATATATCCAGTGCATCTTCATAACCCAGCGCGGATTTGAGAACCGCTGCAAAGGCCGCAGCATCATCCCTTCTGTCTCGCAGATAGGTTGACACTCCGGGGCCGTTCTCAGCATAATGATCGGCAGTACGAATCGCTTCGTCGATCATGGCGTTGTTCTTATAAAGATCCCTGGTTAAACCTGCTATTCGGGCTCCTTCCTGGTAATCCTGCTCAAGAGATGCAGCTTGTTGTAAATTGGCTCTTTGCTCTTTTACGGCATCGGCTCTATTAAGCACCCCTTCATCCATTTTCCGCTGAGCCAGCGACGCATAGGCTACATAAATGGGTGCATAACCACCATCAATATCGGAGGCTTTTTTCAGCCACGATTCGGCTTTATCAAACTCTTTGGCACCGGCGTACAGATTGGCGTAAGCAATAAATGCAGGCAGATATTTATTATCATACTGCAAAGCAGTGTCCAGATAAGAGGTTGCCAAACCCCTATCTCCGGAACGAAGGGCTCCATTGCTCAGCGACAGATAAACCTGTGACCAATTGCTGGCCATCGCACTTTTATCACCATTCAGGTATGACTGATGCCGTTTTACAAGCTTGTCCAGAAAATCGTACATCCCCGGATCTTTCGATTTAAGATCTGACGTGGTGTTCATCGATTTGAAATCAAGCGGATGCACTTTTTCAGCTTCGAAATAAGCGGGAAAGGTCTGTGCGAAATATTCACTTTCATTGTTTTGAGAATAATAATCCAATGTCCTTTTTTCTTTCATCGCAGTGTAATAATGCGACCTGACCTGTCGGTTTTCTTCATCCGTCAGTATGGTTCCATGAAAAAGATGAACAAACTCATGGAGCACAACGTTCCGGTCTTCGAAGGCGCCCCTTTCTACATATTCAATGGCTGCTGCACCGCTTCCTACTCCGCGTATGTCCATCCACTGCCGGTTATCAAAGGTGGTGGATGTACGAAAAAAGGTGGAGTTCATGGTTTCTGCCAGATCGTGGTGCAATGGCGGAACATGAAAAGTTCTGTTCAGTTTGGAAAGAAAAGGAAAATAAACAATGGAAGAATACATCTGATTCCACACCATGGCCTGCACCAGCCCGCCCTGATAATAGGTCATATCAGTAAATACGCGCTCAAAGTTTTTCATATCATTGATAGGCGTATGGTTAAGCACATACGAGATAGAATCGTAATTGGCCAGGTAGGGTATTCTTTTTGATTTGATTATCTGAGCCAAACCGTTGTGGGCAGGTCCGTAATGCTTTTTCTTGTTGAGAATTCTTCTGAAAATATTTTCGGCCGAATCCAGTCTGGCATTTCTGTCCATATCAAAAGCCATGTAATAAAACGACCCGCGATACAGCAAGGGTATCACCGAGGTTGGATGTGCTTTTTCAACTTCGCGGGTAATGGAGATCGCTTTTTGAATGTCATTGTTGCGGTAGGCTTCATCCGCGCTCTTTAATTTACCGCGCACTTCTTCATCATCCTTTTCAGCATAATCGGCATAGGTGAGATTGGTGTGCCCGTTTCCCCAATGCCAGTTGGTTCTGAAATGCAGCGGATTCAGTGCCAGGGCCAGCTCCCATTGAGCCGCCATCGCATTGAGCTGGGTAGCATCTATCCTCCTCCAGATAGCATAACCATAACTAAAGCGGGCATTGGCATCAAAGGGATTGATCTCGAGCGACTTCTTAAGCGGCTCTTCTGAAAGTTCGGGTTGCTGATTCCAGAAATACACATCCGCCTTCAGCAAATAGGCACCAGCGCTGGCAGGGTTTTTAGCCAGAATGTCATTGGCTATGTTCATCGCTGCATCATAGTTCTTTTGCAACAAACGCGCCTTCCCGAGCATCAGCATTATCTTTTCTGAATACTGCTTTTTTAATGCCGCTTCGCAAAGAGAGGCGGCATTTGAAAGACGCCATGCCTGTATCTCCAGAAAAGCCTTTTCGGCCAGCGCATCCTGATTATTCGGATTCTTTTTTAAGATACCATCCACCAGTGATTGCGCACCTTTGTAATCATTGTTGAGAATCAAATACTGCGATTGGAGATGACGATACGAATCCGACGACTGGTTCATAGATTTCATCACTTGCCGAGCCTCATCCCATAGGCCAAGCCTGAGCATTTTATCAGCTACCTCAAAACGTGTACGGTCATTTGTGGCAGATTTTGCTTTTACTTTAAGATCAGATCTCATTTCATGTAAGGCTGCAGTTGCCGCCCTCGTGTCATCCGCATTTATACTTTGCCCAAAAGAAATCACATGCAGGGCAAACAGGAGCAGAAATGACAGCAGATTTTTTTTTGTCGTCATCAGGTGAGCGTTTCTTTATTAAATTTAATTCACATCCCAAAAAACACGTTGGAGCAGGTCTGCTCTTGCCGGCGTATTGGGGTTGCTACTGGTTTCTGAAAGAGGATAAACTATTGATCTGGGTATCTGATCGTACACAGCTACCGAAATTGGTAGCGGCTGCATAGCCGGATATCCCGTTCTTCTCCAGTCAGTCCATGGTTCCATCACCACGCCAAAGTTAGCCACAAATTTTTCATTTATGATTTGCTCTAATTTTTGCTGATCTGTACCTGAAAGTGTACCCCTGGCCGTAATGTAAGTATTGGTTTCAGCAGCAGACACACCGGTTTCAGCCATTGATGCACGGATTCCTGCTTCAAAAAATTGTTGTGGATCGCCGGGAGCACCCAATATTAAAGCAGCCTCGGCACGGATGAAATTATACTCTGCAAAAGTGAGAAGCCTGGTGGGCGCATTTCCTGACCAGGTTATCGAACCATCCGTAATGGAACCATCGGCATTGACAACAACGTTTCCAATGTTAGCGGTTCCCTTTAAAAACGTATTTAACCTGGAATAAGCTACAGATGAGTTATCCAATACACTTGCTCCCTTGTATGTAGCCGGCGATGAATTATAAGGAAAAGGAACGAAATAAAACGGGCGGCGCGGATCAGCATTGTCATTCATCATATTTACAATAAACCGGTTGGGGAAAAATGCATTCCTGAACTGGCCTCCTTCAATGCTGTTAATTGGATTCTGTCTTCCTGCTTCGGGCAGAAAATCCATTTTGAAATTATCGGCATTCGATTCCATAAATACTGCGCCACTATTAATCAATGAAGTGATCTGCGATGTGGCGTAGGCCTTATCTTTTTTTGTGTAATGGATAAAAATCCGAAGCTTAAGTGTGTTGGCAAATTTGAGCCATTTGTTTTTTGTGGTCGCCCACGATCCGTTATAAATGGTCGTACTCTGATCGGGTTCAAATACTGAAGTGGGTGCATTGATATTGGTGATTGCCGTATCAATGGTTTTAATCAGGTCAAGATAAATGTCTTCTGCTTTATCATATTTCGGATAAAGATTTTCGCCAAACAAGGAGGCCTCTGAATACGGCACATCGCCCCAGGCATCAACGATAAGCTGATACACATAACTTTTTAAAAGACGGGCTACACCGGCATAATGTGGACTGTTTGCCTTTTCTGCCGCCGGAATGATTTTGGCAATATCAGCCAAAATAGTAGCATACAACTGGCTCCATTGGTTATTGACATCCGAGTTATTGATGTTGTATCTTTCATACTCCTTAAAGGTTTGAGAGGTATTGGTCGTTTGACCTGAAAACTGTTGTATAACAAGGGTGCTGTATCTGAAAAGGTCACTGGCTCCCAGGTAGCCAACATTCACGGTTATGGAAGGCAGGACGGTATTAATGGGTGCATCTTTGATGTTTGCCGGATCGGTATTTACGTCAAAGAATTTCTTGCATGATCCTGAAATTAATCCGCAAAAGAGAAGAACTGCAAGAATATTTTTATATCTGAATTTCATAATAATATCATTTATACAAGTGAATATTTTATTTAAAAGGCGGCTTTAACTGATACGCCAACCGTACGTGCTACAGGCTGAATACCAAACTCCAACCCCCTTGCATTACTAATGCCCAGCAGGTTTTGTTCAGGGTCAAGGTGTGGATAGTTGGGAGCATATGTCAACAGATTACGTCCATATACTGAAAGTTCTAACCGGGTAATCAACTTTGTCCTTTCCAAAAAGCCTTTGCTAAAGGCATAATTAAAGCTCACTTCTCTTAGCTTAATAAAGGAAGCATCCAAAACATAGCCCTCCCAGGCTACATATTTCCCGGCCAATCCCCAATAATCCTGCGCAGTAACGTAGGTGGTATTTGGCGTTCCGTCAGCATGTACGCCTTCAAAAAGCCAGGGCGTAGCCAGGGTGCCATCCTTATTAAAACGATCATATTTAGCCGTTTCCTTTACCACACCATTGATGCGCAAATCGCCAATTGTTCTTGACATCACATCTCCTTTGTATTTGGCATCAATGAGGAAGGACATGCTCAGGTTTTTATACTTCAGCGTGTTCGAAAAACCGGCCGTGAATTTAGGATTCGGATTTCCGACCTCACCTACCGAGCTTGTTACCTGTGGCAGCCCGTTTGCTTTGATGATCATCCTTCCCTGATCGTCTCTCACATATCTGTTTGAATAAATCAACCCATATTGTTTGCCGGCCACAGCCTGAATGTTTGGCGATGTAAAGCCACCTAACGATATAAGGCTGACACCGGGCGCAAGCTCTTCAACCATGGATTTGAAACTTGTAAAGTTCAGGGTTGACTCCCATGAGAAATTCCCTCTTTTTACCGGAACGCCGGTTAACAAAAATTCGATTCCTTTGGTTGACAATCGGCCCGCATTTTTAATCTGGCTCGAAAAGCCCGAGGAAGTAGGAACAGGAACGGCAAAGATTAAATCGCGCGAATCACGCTTGTACACCGACAGGTCAAGGGATAACCTTCGATTGAAAAATGACATCTCTGTTCCTATCTCAATCTCTCTGGTAAACTCCGGTTTGATGTTGTAATTACCGGCTGTATTTGAATAGGTATATCCGACCAGATTATTGAATGGAAAATTAACGGCAGTGGAACTAAATCCATCCGAAGCGCCTGCGGTAACCCAGTATGTATCTGTGGAATAAGCTCCGGCTCCTTTACCTACCTCGCCCACGTTTGCTCTGATCTTAGCAAAATTCAACGCATCACTTCTCAGGTTGGGAAAAGCTTCAGTAAGTACAAAGCTCACTGCTACAGCAGGGTAAAAGATCGATCGGTTTTCAGGAGACAAGGTAGATGCAAAATCGTTTCTGGCTTTTAGGTTCAGATTCAGAAAGGTTTTATAATCCACCGAAATATCACCGAAGAACCCGGTCAGTCGGGTCTGCTCATATCCGTTGGTACTGCTGAATGTATTGAAGTTTTTAAGATTAGCGAATCCGGGCAGGGTTATAGAAAGACCGGTGGTGCTAATGGATTTTGAATAGTTGGATATGATTTCATTACCCAATGTGGCTGCCAGATTAAAATCGCCATAAGTCCGGTTACCGCTAAATGTAAAATAACTGTTCAGATTACGCGTCAGGGTCTGGGACTCGACCAGTCCGCCTTTTCCGGCCGAAGCGGTGTTGGCATTGCTCCTAACTCCTTTGTCGTCGAACCCGGTGGAGTTAAAACTGAAAGCATCGACCCCTATTTTCAAATCGGCCTGCAGCCAGGATAAAATTTGATAGTTCAAATTTATATTCCCGTAAAAGCGGTTGGCTTCAAATTGCCGCGTTATGTGTTTAATCGACCAATAGGGATTCTCTTCAGAAGTAGAATACCAGATCTGGTTACCCTGCGGATCCGTAACAGGCAATCCGGTAACGTCGTAACTGCGCGGTGCATATATCGCTCTCCACAAAGGATTGGCTCCCTGGTTACCGGCCTGCGTGCGGTTCGACCGGTTATTTACATACGAAAAAGAAGTATTCATCCTCAGCTTTTCCGAAATTTTGGCACCCGCGTTAACCGTAAAGTTGTTTCTCTTAGAAACATTCTCCGGCACGAGCGCGGTCTGATAATTATTACCATAAGAAACACGATAGTTGTACTTGTCTGCACCACCTGAAAAGCTCAGGGTATTATCATACTGTTGAGAATGTTGCAGGATATCCCTTACATTATCAGGATACGCTTGCAATGTAACCTCTTCGCCCAAAATATTCTTTACTTTCTGGCCGGCTATGCGTGGCCCCCATGATGTAGAACGCGCTACCCACCGTAGCGGATCAGTAGCATCGCCATACATACCTTGTGTGCCCTGGGCATATTCATTCTGGTATTCAGGGAATTTATTTACAGTACCCATAGAGCTGTTCGATATAAGCGACACCTGCGTTTTGCCCGACCTCCCTTTTTTAGTAGTAATAAGAATAACGCCTGAAGCCGCCCGCGATCCGTAAAGTACCGTAGCTGCTGCACCTTTCAATACACTCATACTCTCAATATCTTCCGGATTTACATCCGCTACCCGGCTCGAATTGGCCACACCCTGATTCACAGAGTTTCCACCACCACCGTTATCAATCGGTACACCATCTATAACATACAAGGGTTGATTGCTTCGGGTGATACTTGAAAATCCGCGAATGGTAATGTTGGAGCTGGCAAATCCACCACCCGAACCTGCCACCTGCACACCGGCCACTTTACCTGCCAGCGCATTGGTCACATCCGAAGTCGGCGCATTGTTCAGGTCTTCAGACTTAATGCTGGCCACCCCATATCCCAGCGTCTTTTTATCTCTCTGAATACCGAAAGAGGTAACCACCACTTCGCTCAGTGCCTGCGTTTCTTGTTCCATCGATATATTGATGGTTCGTCGGTTGTTGACAGGTACCTCCTGACTGATGTAACCGATAAAAGAAAAAATCAAAACCCCGTCTTCAGGCGCAGTAATGGTATAGGCACCGTTCTTATTTGTAGATGTACCCGAGGTGGTACCTTTTACGCTTATGCTCACTGCTTCCAGAGGCTGTCCCTTCGAGTCTGTAACCCTGCCATTTATGGTAATGGCGGGAATCGCTGTCCTATTCGCCACAGCTACTTCAAAGTTCGAACTCTTCTTCTGCCTGCGGAGCACCAGCACGGTTTTATCTTTAATCCGATAATCCAGGGGATAATCCTTAAAGCAAAGTTCCATCACTTCCTGCACCGTGGCATTCCGTACCGAAACACTAAGATCGGGTGCCTGCTGCACGTCTTCCACATTGTATAGGAACTGGTAATCTGTGGATTTCTGGATGACCTCAAAAACTTTGGAGAGCTTGACGTTTTTAAGCTCTATTGTAAGGCGCTCCTGCGAATATCCGTGAGCGGATATACTTATCGATCCGAGCGTGGTAAAAAAAATAATGACAAGCGTGGCTCTGAGTGAAAAGGCGAGAAACTTTGTTAGGCGCCTCTTTCTGAAAATGTGCGTGTTCTTTTGCATACCGGGTTACAATTTTGGTTAATCAATTTATCTGTTTCTGGAGATCATCTCCTTGAACATCCTGTCGTAATCATCTGAAATTCTATCGGGAATAAATCCGCGAAAGATTGGCCTTATCATTTCATCTATCAACAACCACCGGCTTCAGATGTTTAAAAAGTGTATTTCGTGTTAGCAACCTCATTCATTATTAATTCCTGTATCTATTCTCCCACATCACCTGCAGGCGTTACCCACAACTCATCATTTTTAATTATGAATTTCACCTTGCCCGTTAACTCGATCAGGTCAATCAAATCTTTCAGGTTATCGCCCATCTTTATCCTTCCGGTAAAATGGAAGCTCGAATCCACGCCCTCCATATGCATAACCTTGATATTGTATTCTCTGGAAAGTTTTTTCATAATATTTCCCAGCGTTTCATTTTCAAAAACGAACATGTTTTCTTTCCATCCCGGCTTTCCGGATTCTTTTATCTTATTGACAACAATCTCTCCTTCATTCTTTTGCAGCACCGCTTCATAACCGGGTTTTAATAAAACTTCTTTTTTCTTTCCCGCCACTGCTTCGCTAATCTTTACCGCACCTTGAAACAGCGTTGTTTTTTGTTGGGCATCTTCAGGATACGAACTGACATTAAACCGGGTACCCAACACGGTTACATCCATTTTATCAGCCGTAACAATGAAGGGATGGTGTGCATCATGAGCCACATCAAAGTAGGCTTCTCCTGTAAGAAAAACCTGTCTCGTTTTTCCTTTAAATTGCGTTGGATAACGCAGTGTAGAACCGGAATTGAGCGAAATTTCTGTACCATCTGAAAGTCTTAGCTGATAAACGCTCCCCCGAGGAATGATCAGCGTATTAAACACCGGCTGATCTCCGGTTTCGGAAGAAGCATATACCAATTCATTGGCCTTGTTTTCTAATCTGGTGCCGTCTTTTTCTGTGAATGCATCAGCCGATTGGCTTTCAAGATAAACAGTACGCCCGTCGCCCAGCACCAGCTTTGCCCCTTCTTTACGTTCTGAGTTTAATACGAATGATTTCGTATTAGCGGCATCCAAAGAAGGTTGACTGACATGATGCTCGGCTCGTTTTTTAAAAGAAAAAGAATTTCCAAACACCAGCCACATCACGCCTCCGATCAGCAAAAAAGAAACAACAGCAGCGGCGTATTTATTAAACCGACGATAGCGAATTTTGAAAACCTTTTTGGGTTCATACCGGGGCTCTTGCTCCTCCTCTGATATATGATGCAAAAGTTTCTGCCATGCATGGTCATTGTCTTCAGCCCAAAAAATGTCAATATTCTTTTGAACATAATCCGCATCCGACAGCCGATTCCACAGTTCGGCATTGGTTTCGCTTTCCGAAATCCAGGTATCAATCTTCGATTCCTCTATTTCAGAAAGGATTTCTCCCTTCAAAAATTTGGTTAACAAATCGGCTATTTCTTGTTGACGGTCAAGTTCCATTATACAGTTGTTACATATAGAACAATCGAACCTGAAAAAGGGGTGAAAGAAAAACGGAATATTTTAATTAAAAAGAAAGAAAAGCCAACAGGCAGGATATTTAAGGAATCCTCTCAATAAATGAAGGGCTCTTTTCTTCTGGGTTTTGACAGTGTTTATAGATATCTTGAGGTACTCTGCAATTTCATGATTCTTCATTTTTTTGAAATAACCAAGATGCAATACTGACCGGCATCCCTCCGGTAAAGCACTGATGGCGCGAAAAAGTTTATCAAGAACTTCCGGCTCAATAATATCAGGCTCTTCCAATTCGGATCTTTTTACAATTTGAATATCTGCCATTTTGCTTTTCACTACCTGCTGATGTTTCAGATCGTTTAGGCAAGAGTTTCGCACGGATACATAAAGAAAGGATTGTATAGCAGCCAAAGAATCAAAATCGATACGCTTATGCCAAAGTTTTAAAAAAGCATCCTGAACAATATCTTCAATAGCAATATTATCACCGGTTATCCGGCTGGCGAAGAAACAGAGACGGGAGTGAAACATCTTAAATATTTCATGAAAAATGGCTTCATCTCCATCTCTCAAACCTGATATGTATATCTGATTCCGGGTTATCATATAACAATCAGCCTGGCTGAATTTTTCTTTGAGAACTGTTAACACAAAGCTAATACAAATAAGCTATCAGAATGATCAAAAGAGTTTTCATCCGAAAAGAACTGTGGAAAACTTTGTTATTTCAGGTGATCAATCGCCCTTTCTTTTTACGATCAGGTACCACCCATTGTCTAACGGAAGGTAACCCATATCGTAACAAAAGAAATAAGTGTTACCTTTTTTATTGGTGTACAAGTGAGTGATATATTTAAACTGAAAACCCAGCTCTATCAGCTTTGATTCATGGGTTTTATAGGTCTCCTCTTCTTCCGAAAGCAGGCTTTCCAAAATACGGCGATTCTTTCCAAGAGCGTTATTGATATTCCGAACCAGATTGGTAGTTGTGCTTTTTAATTGATTATTATAGTTGTTTCGGCAATAATCATTGCAAAACTTTTTATCGGTCCGGCCCTTAACCGGCTTACCGCAAAACAGGCAATCAGTGGATGAAA
>JBIQMB010000045.1:0-11661 GCA_044463745.1 Chitinophagaceae bacterium
GTTTTATTTTATAAACGATGGAATTCGTAGTTCATTGGAAGACAAGGCATTCCACAGACGGAAAAGATGCCCTGGACATAGCGGTTTCATCAGTTTCTTAATGAAGAATTGATTGATGAATTTAAAACTCATATTCTCCTGTCTTTTCAGGCAATGGTATCCGAATTTTTTGAAAGATAGCCCCTAATAAATGCAATATCCAAATTGCGGAGGTTATTCCATCCTCCCCCCCTTACAACACACCTGAGATAAAATCTGATCAAACGCTGATATAAAGCGTGGTACCACATCCAGAAGTACACATAGAGAAATAAAGAAGAATGAATTAGTTGACATGGCAGTAAACGTGTTCACAATTTTTTAGCAATAGAGCTGTAACTAAAATTGTAACCGGTGCGTCCTACTCAACGAAATGGCCATTCGAATTTTTAATAACCCACAAAAAAAATTAAAAAATGAAAAAGATTATTTTTCTAAGTGTTTTCCTCCTGATGGCAACAATCAATTTGTTAGCCGCACCCCGCCCGGATGTTCCCGAAAAAATTAAAGAGACTTTTCATCTTCAATTTCCGGACATTCAAAAGGCCGTTTTTTACAATCATGGAGATTTTTATGAAGCTTATTTTAAGAGAGAGAATAATATAACCGTGAGATTGTATTATAATCACAAAGGGAGGATAGACCATAGTATCATGTACTATAAAGGAGATGCGCTTAACCCTTTTATCAAAGCAAAGCTGGCCAAGGAATATGATGGCAAAAGTGTTTATGGCGTTACTGAATTTCAATCAAACACAGATCATTATTATCAGGTTGTTTTACAGGATAGCGATCATTGGTACTTTGTGTATTTCGATGGGAATCAGGATTTTTATTCTGAAAAGGTTTTTAATAAAAGTTAGGGGCAGGCAGTACGTGAATTGAACATACCTTTTCCGAAGACAGGAGCTTTGGGAAGGGTATTGTTTATTGGTTCGCCACGAAGGCTCGGAGACACGAAGAAGCACGAAGAAATAATTTTTTTTTTAGTAACGGAAAAGTCACAGGTCTGGAGACCTGGGCCAGCTAAAGACCTGCATCAGTTTAGAGTAGTGTAAAAAACTCTGCGAAATCTCAGCGTTCTCCTTTCTCTGCGTTTAAACTAAAAATCGTTTCAAAATTAATTTCATGAGATTCTCTACTTTTATGCTCTCAATAAAAAATGGATGGTCTCAAACACTTCTACCACTGCTTCCAAAAGAAATGTCATTTTCCTCGTTCTTGTCGCATCACTGGGCTACTTTGTAGATATTTATGATTTAGTCATATTTTCGATCGTTCGGGTTCAGAGCTTTCAGGATATCGGGATACCTGAAGATGCCATGCGCCGAAGTGGCGAGTATGTACTCAATATGCAGATGGGTGGACTTCTGATAGGGGGTATAATTTGGGGCGTGATAGGGGATAAATTTGGTCGCATCAAAGTTCTTTTTGGCTCCATTCTGCTTTATTCTGTTGCCAATATTGTCAACGCATTTGTGCATGATTTGCATACTTACGCCATTATTCGGTTTATAGCCGGACTTGGGCTGGCGGGCGAATTAGGTGCCGGTGTCACTCTGGTGAGTGAGAGTATACATAAAAACAAGAGGGGCTACGGCACCATGCTCATTGCTACGGTAGGTGTGCTCGGGGCTGTGGTGGCATTTTATGTTGCCGAACATTTTGCCTGGCGCAGGGCATACATTGTGGGTGGGGTTATCGGCTTGCTTCTACTGGTTTTGCGGGTAGGTACATTTGAATCGGGAATATTTAAAAGTACCGTATCCGGAAAAGTTTCAAGAGGCAATCTGAGTTTGCTGTTTAATAATAAAGAGCGATTTCTCCGGTATCTTTATTGTTTACTGATCGGGCTTCCGATTTGGTTCGTAGTCGGCATCTTCGTCACGTTGGCTCCTGAATTCGGAAAAGCGTTAGGTGCTCCTGTTCCATTGAGCGCAGGTAAAGGAATCCTGTTTTGTTATCTGGGAATATCGCTGGGCGATTTACTTGCGGGCCTGCTGGCTCAAATGACCAAATCCAGAAAACTGGCGGTTTTTATTTTTCAGTTAGGCATCATCGTGAGTTCGGTTCTTTATCTGAGCAGTACAGGTATCACTGAGTCGCGGTTCAACTGGTTGTCTTTCTTCATGGGCCTCGGCGTAGGTTACTGGGCTACCTTTGTTACGATTGCATCTGAACAATTTGGAACAAACATCCGCGCTACAGTTACTACCACTGCACCCAATTTTGTCAGAGGCGCTTTAATTCCAAGTACACTTTTATTCGAGTTTATCCTGGCCAAAACAAATATTCTGACAGCCGGTTATATCATGATTTTTATCCTCACCGCCATTGCTGTTTTTGCACTCACGCGGTTGAGAGAAAGTTTCAATAAAGATTTGGATTATCTGGAGGTTTGAAATAGATGCTTCTTAAAAAATGCATCCATTTTCTTTTGTGTAAAACGGTTTACCCGCAGGCCAATATCCATGGTATGGGGCCAGAGCGGCAGGCGATAATACTCACATTCCACACCCAACGAATTAAGCTTTGCTTTGAGCAGATCTGATTGAGTTACGGGCACCAGATCATCCGAAGTGCCATGAAAGATAAGGGTAGGGGGCGCGGTTTCATCTGCGTAACGGATGGGAGAAGCTGCTGCATAAAGATCCGGCCGGTCAGCGTATGAATGACCGATGAAGCCGGAGGCAAGCGGTTGCTTCCTGGCATAAGGCACCGTCAGGTCGGTTGGGCCATAAATATCCACCACCGCTTTTACCTTCCTGTATGGAGAATCGCTGCCTATTGCAGGCCGGTTAACTCTATCCCAATCGTATGCAGCCAACAGCGCCAAATGCGCTCCTGCAGATCCGCCGACGAGTGCTATACGATTTGCATCGTACTTGTATTTTTCTCCGTTTTTAAATAACCATTTTACAGCATCGTTTACATCTTCAACCGCTGCCGGATATACACTGTCGCGTTTCAGCCTGTACGAAACCGTTGCAGTCATATAGCCTTTCTGAGCATAGCTAATCAGGTAAGGAAGGTAATCAGATCGCTGGCCTCCCTTCCAGCCTCCGCCATGTACAAAGACCAACAGGGGCAGGATTTCATCTGTATTAGCGGGTCTATAAAAATCTAATTGTAGTGATTTTCCACCCACATTTTTATATTCAATGTTTTTGATTTCTCCTACATTTCCCGGAACGGCCGGTTTCGGATCTATCAGCTTTTCCAGTCCGGTACCGATAGCAAGGTAGGTAAGTGCATTGAAATGATATCCGATGGGAGCCTTGTTAGGAAAGAGAAAGCCGATAAAGCGCGGTGTGAGCATTAACAAAACAAAGAGTACGAGAAGAATCAGAAAACTTTTTACCGCCTTTTTTTTATAGTTCGGTTTGCTTTTATTCACGGTTATTGTTTTGGTGTAATTTTTTGCGGATGGCCGCAACATGCTGTTGTAAATATAGGTTGAAATAAGAATTTCTACCATGGATATCTTTGTCTAACCAAAAATCAGGTAAGATGATTCACGGTCAGGGATATTTGTAAAAACCGCGCATATCCTCATCGGCAATTAATTTTTGCATGGTCTCATCTCTTAATATTTCTGTGTAGTGATATTTTTTTCCATTCACAATTATGATATCATATGTAAGCCGAATGCCATGGCCATAATCAACATACCAATCAACATGGCCCGTGTAAACAGGTTGAATCGGAATACCGGTTAATCGGTGCCAGCCGTAGATAGCCACTTTGCCGGGTTTGTCTTTTAATTGTCCGGTGATGATAACATCTTTCTTAATGCCGGCTATCAATCCCTTTCTTAATTTTCGCTGGCCTTCAATGATTAGATGATGTTGGTACATGGTAACGGCACTATCGCGGAGTGCATACATGGGGATGGGTTCCAATTTAACTTTAGCGTTTTTGTAAATCAGATCCACAATTTTTCGGGTGGGAAGGAAGCAATGAAGAGAGTCGGCCATGCGTTGTGCTGTCGTAGGCGTCAATGGAATGCGGGCAAAATTTTTGGCAGAACCGATGGAGAGATAGTCAGGCAAAACAAATATTTTAGTCCTGTATTTTTTGCCATTGATTGAAGTATCAAATTTAATTACCGTGAATTTTTTTAAAAAGGGAGGCATATTTCCACCTAAGATTTCGTGTAAAGCAGAATCCTCTCTGTTTTGGCGGCTTTCAGCCATGATTGATTGATAAAAGCCATCTCCGGATTCTTTTGAGGCAATACCACTTTTAAAAGATAATCGTGGTGTAAAACAACCGACCAAAGAAATCATGATAAGGAGTAATAAAAGAAACCGCATGCTTTTATTTTTAAGATGCAAAGCTAAGGAACCGGGTTTTTGAGCAAAGCGAATATTTCTCCTGTTAATATATGAATTGAAATGTTGAAAAACATCAGTAAAAACTCTCTTTTCATTTCTTATCTTCGCAAAAATTTTTTTAAGATGAATCTACATGAATATCAGGCCAAAGAATTATTAAAGAGATACAATGTGCCCGTACAGGAAGGAATTGCCTGCAGCACAGTTGCTGAAGCTGAAGAAGCATATAGGTATATTAATTCACAGTACGGAAGCAAATTTGCAGTAGTAAAGGCTCAGATTCATGCGGGTGGGCGTGGTAAGGGTACCATCCAGGGTACAGATCAGCGCGGCGTGGCTGTAGCCAAGAGTGCCGACGACCTGAAAAGGATTGCTCAAAATATTTTGGGCGGAACCCTTGTAACTGTTCAAACCGGTGAGGCGGGGAAAGTGGTGAATAAAATTTTAGTAGCTCAGGATGTCTATTATGAAGGTCCTGAACCGGTAAAAGAATTTTATTTGTCTATTTTGGTAGATCGGGCTACTGGAAAAAATGTGGTGATGTATAGTACAGAGGGTGGTATGAACATTGAAGATGTGGCACATGAAACCCCCGAGAAAATATTTAAAGAATGGGTACATCCCGGTGGTGGCCTGGCTCCGTTTCAGGCTCGTAAGGTTGCCTTTAATCTGGGACTGAAAGGAAATGCTTTCAAAAACTGCGTGAAATTCGTGACCAATTTATATAAGGCATTTGTAGATCTGGATTGCAGCATGCTTGAGATCAATCCGATGTTCAAAACCAGTGATGATAAGATTATAGCTGTTGACTGTAAAATGAATATTGACGATAATGCACTGATGCGTCATCCGGATGTAGCGGCTATGCGGGATATTACAGAAGAAGATCCGACGGAAGTGGAGGCAGGAAAATACAACCTGAACTTTGTGAAACTGGATGGAAATGTAGGTTGCATGGTTAATGGTGCCGGTCTGGCCATGGCTACTATGGATATGATTAAATTAAGTGGTGGCGAACCGGCCAACTTTTTGGATGTGGGTGGTACAGCCAATGCCGAAACGGTGGAAGCAGGTTTCAGGATTATTTTGAAAGATCCAAAAGTGAAGGCCATCCTGATCAATATCTTCGGTGGAATCGTGCGTTGCGATCGTGTAGCACAGGGTGTCATTGATGCATATAATAATATCGGTGAAATTGATATTCCCATCATAGTAAGATTGCAGGGAACCAATGCAGAGGTGGCTAAAGAACTGATTGATAAAAGCGGACTGAAAGTACAGTCAGCTATCTTACTGAGTGAAGCTGCTGACCTGGTTAATAAGGCTGTGGCTTAGTTATTTTTTCTTTTAAAAAAACCTATAAGGTTTTCAAAAACCTTATAGGTTTAATTCCCATAGTTTTCAAAAATCCGAAAGGTTTAAGTCCCCACGTTATCTGCAGGGTACACCTCATCCCTGTATTCATTTACAAAAACTCGCATACACCAATCGAGATATCCATGCCCAAAGGCCGGATTTACGGATAAGAAATCATTGACACGAATTGCGGGGAAAATAAGATAGGTTTATTCCTTTTCCGATACCGGCTCTCGCTTATAAAACTTAAAACCGCCCTCTTGTTTTAAGAGTGTACAATCCGTACACATATTTTCAAAATCAGCATCGGTTACTTTTACCACAAAATACGCAGGGCGCCGGATATCACCTTTCATCAAAAATTCCAGATCCTCATTACCATATTTCGGGAATTCAGGTTTTTGCGCGTAAAAATATTGAGCATAGCTCTTAAATCCCACAGGCCACACATACGCATCTTCTCCTGCAATACTTTGATAAAACCGAATAGCCGGACCCTGTGAATACTGTTCAATCTTTGGCACCACACTAAGGGTATAAATAAACAAACACAAGGCTGTGGAATAAAATAAAAATATGAGCGCCTTCATATTATCTCTTCTTCTGAAAAGAAAAACAGCAAGTAAAACCAATACAAAATATCCGGCTCCGATGAAGCTTTCGTAACCTCCCCACTGCACCGGTACCGACAAACTTGCCTTTGCAAAGTCATCTTTTATATAAGGTAAAATAAGATCAGGGTGCGAAGCTACATAAGGAAGGGCAGCCAATAAGAGCGAAAAAATGAACCCCATGACCAGCAGCAAGGTTACTACATATTTCTTTATCTTATTATGTTCTTCTACCAATCTATCAAGATACACAGCGGCCAAAAATGCTAAAGGCATGTAGGTCATGGAAGAGTAATGTACGATTTTTGTCGTAGTGATGCTGAAAAGAATCATGATCGTCCAGAAAAGAATTTTCATCAGAAGCGGAAAGTCCTTTCTGCCTTCAGGTATTCTCTTAAATAAAACCGGTAAGGCCAGAATAGAAATAGGAAAACAACCAATAAAAACCACCACAAAGTGATAGTAGAACGGTTGTCCGTGTGTGGCCACCGGCTCCAGAAATAATTCAATCTGGTAGGCGACAAATTTCTGAATAAACCAAAATCCATTATTGATGATCTCCTCCCCAAACCACAAAAAACTAACCAGCAAAAAAACTATGAGCCAGGAAATGATTTTACCAAAGGATGGGAATTTTTTAAATTTCTTAATGAAGAAATAAATGAAATAAACCAGCAGAAAAACCAGTAATCCGACCGGGCCTTTGGTAAGTGTAGCCAGGCCTATAAAAAGTCCGGACAAGATTACAAACATGTATTTATTCAACCACCTGTCTCCCGTAATATCCCGGTACATGAAGTAGATACCCATAAAGATAAAGTAATTGAATACCGGATCGATAATAGCGGTTTTAAAATACAAATGGGGCAAAAAAGTGCCGAGATATGCCAAAGCCCAGATAAATCCAAAACGAGAGGAACGATGACGGCGTCCGATAAAAAAGAAGGACAGCAATGTAATGATACCGAAAATGGCATTGGGAAAACGTGCCGCAAACTCATTGATTCCGAAAAGCTTCATGGCACCTACCTGCAGCCAGAAAAAGAAGGGCGGCTTTTCCCAAAAAGGTTCAAAGTTAATTTGCACCAGGTGATAGTTGCCCGTTACGATCATCTCCCTGGCCGACTCTGCAAAATTGATTTCATCCCAATCGAACAGATGTACCCTGCCAAGAAACGGAATAAAAAATAAGGCAGCCGAAATAAAGAGAATGGCAATATAAATCAGGTCATTTTTTTGACCGGATCGGTAAGCAACTTCCATTTGAATATTTTGAGTTTTGTGAGCATATACAGAATCGAAACCTTCAACACGCCCAATCCATATATGGTGCTTCTTTTCAAATTAATGGAAGAGGCTTCATCAAAATACTTGGTGGGGCAGGTTACTTCTGCTATTTCATAACCCCGATAAAATATCTGGGCAACTATTTCATTGTCAAATACAAAATCATCGGAATTATCATTATAATTAACCGATTCTAACACCTCACGACTAAATGCCCGGTATCCGGTATGGTATTCTGAAAGCTTTTGATTCATGCAGATATTCTGAAATAAAGTCAGAAACCGGTTGGCTATATATTTATATACAGGCATTCCACCCTTCAATGCACCTTTACCTAAAATGCGGCTGCCGAAAACCACAGGATAAAGTCCGTTTCCGATAATGGCCACCATGGCAGTAATTAGCAGGGGAGTGTACTGATAATCGGGATGAAGCATCACGATTATATCTCCGTTTAGTTCCAGCGCTTTGTTGTAACAGGTTTTCTGGTTTCCGCCGTAACCCTTATTCTCCGCATGTTTGATGATATGTTTGATGCCTATCCGTTCGGCTACTTCTATAGAATTATCTGTACTGTTATCATCTACAAAAACCACTTCATCCACAATATCGTAGGGAATTTCTTCCATTGTTTTTTGAAGCGTTAATGCGGCATTGTAAGCCGGCAGCACCACAATCACTTTCTTATTTAAATACATATTGGTTTTTGAAATTATACCAGGCCGCAAAAATAAGTTTAATTACTTAATGGGGAATTTTGAATCTCTTAGAATCTATCTTACTGAGCCTTAAACAAAGAAATAGCTGATGAATTAAAAAATGCAGTTTCCGATAAAATCAAGTATGCTTCTTCAAAGTGCCATTTTACAAGCACTTCTCAACCCTTTTTCCCCATTTTCGAATCTGGGAAATCTTCATTCGTTTTATTCAACCCCTTGCCCTATTTTTGCGCAAAATTTTTTGACCCTTGTTGACGACATTTCTGCAAATCCAAAACTCTTACAGCGATACTGTTAACTATGTGCCGGTTGTTTTACAATTGATCTTTGCCCTTGTTTTAGTGGGTGGTTTGATTACGGCCACCATGCTGCTGGGACCCAAAAGACGCACGGCTGATAAGCTGGCCAACTTTGAAAGTGGTATCGAATCTAAAGGAAATGCCAGGCAGCCGGTGGCTGTTAAATACTTTCTGGTTGCCATTCTTTTTGTATTGTTTGATATTGAAATCATTTTCTTTTACCCCTATGCGGTTAATTTCAAAGCGCTGGGGTGGCAGGGATTTGCCGCAGTGGCGGTGTTTGTGTCCCTGTTTGTTTGCGGATTTATCTATGTAGTCAAGAAAGGTGCATTGAATTGGGAAGAGTAAAAAACTAACTGTAAAGACAAAAATTTCAGATATACAATGGGAAGGCCTGTACGGTTTAATATCAAACAAAAATCTTTAGAAACTCCTTATACAATAGTTGATGGCCCGGGAGGACACACCGGTCAGGGTTTTTTTGCCACCAAGCTCGATGATGTGGTAGGGCTTGCCCGAAAGAACTCAATATGGCCGCTACCTTTTGCCACCAGTTGCTGTGGTATTGAATTCATGGCTCTGATGGGTGCCCACTATGATTTGGCAAGGTTTGGTTCAGAAAGAGTAAGCTTCTCCCCGCGTCAGTGCGATTTGCTGATGGTGATGGGAACCATTGCCAAAAAAATGGCACCCGTGGTTAAGCAGGTTTATCTGCAGATGGCCGAACCGCGATGGGTGCTGGCTATGGGAGCTTGTGCATCGAGTGGAGGTGTTTTTGATACCTATTCGGTTTTGCAGGGGATAGACCAGATTATTCCGGTAGATGTGTATGTGCCGGGTTGTCCGCCGCGTCCTGAGGCTGTTCTTGACGGCTTTATGCGCGTGCAGGATCTGGTGGGTAAGGAGAGCCTGCGTCGCAGAAATTCAGATAGATATGCTGAACTGATGAAGGAATATGGAATTCAATAATGATTAGCTGCCAATAAAATGATAACCAACGATCTCATAAAAGAAAAGCTTGTAGAAAAATTTGGAGACCGGGTGCATGATTTTTCAGAACCGTACGGAATGCTGACATTTTCTTCGCCGAAGGAGCTGAACCTGAAAGTACTTCAATTTTTATATGATGACGACATCTTGAAATTCCGGTTCATGACCGACCTGTGTGCGGTGCATTATCCCGATCAAAAAGGCGAAGAGCTGGCTGTGGTTTACCACCTTCACAACCTGGTGGATAATGTAAGAATCAGGTATAAAGTGTTTACGGATATTGAAAAGCCGGATGTGTTTAGTGCAACAGCTTTGTTTAGCACAGCCAACTGGCAGGAAAGAGAAACCTACGACTTCTTTGGCGTTAATTTCGTCGGGCATCCGAATCTGAAAAGAATTATGAATGCCGATGAAATGGACTATCACCCATTAAGAAAAGAATATCCCTTAGAAGATCCAAAGCGGATTGATAAGGACGATGAAATGTTTGGACGAGATTCAAATCAAAAAGAGAACAAACTATGAGTGAGCATCTTATTTTGGAGGAAGAAAGTCTGGAAAATACTACCAATACAATTAACCTCGGGCCTACGCATCCGGCCACACATGGCGTATTTCAGAACATTATAGAACTGGATGGCGAGATAGTGAAGAGTGCTGAGCAAACCGTAGGGTATATTCACCGGGCTTTTGAAAAAATTGCAGAACGTCGAAACCTTTATCAGATCACGCCTTTGACCGACAGAATGAATTATTGTTCGGCTCCGCTGAATAATATTGGTTGGCATTTGGCATGCGAAAAACTTTTGGGAATTGAAACGCCCAAGCGCGTGGATTACCTGCGCGTCATCATCATGGAGCTTTCGCGCATTAGCGACCATCTTATTTGTAATTCGATTGTAGGTGTTGATTCAGGTGCCTTTACCGGCTTCCTGTATGTGATGCAGTACAGAGAATTAATTTATGAAATCTACGAAGAAATCTGCGGTTCGCGCCTTACAACCAACATGGGAAGAATCGGCGGATTTGAACGAAACTTTTCGGAGGCAGCATGGCAGAAGATAGAGAAATTTATTAAGGAGTGGCCGATTGTACTTAAAGAATTCGAAGATCTGTTTACACGAAACAGAATCTTTATGGATCGCACCATGGGTGTAGGACCTATCTCAGCCGAACGTGCGCTCAATTATGGATTTACGGGCCCTAACCTTCGCGCGGCGGGTGTTGACTACGACGTCAGGATTCATACCCCTTACAGCAGTTATCCTGACTTTGATTTCACCATTCCTATTGGCACCACAGGCGATTGCTACGACCGGTTTTTGGTTCGTAATCAGGAGATGTGGCAAAGCCATAGCCTCGTGAAGCAGGCTTTTGAAAAAATTCAGGAATTTAAGGGAGCGGAAAATGATGTATATCATGCCGATGTGCCTGAATATTACCTGCCGGCCAAGCAGGATGTTTATACCAAGATGGAAGCCCTGATTTATCATTTTAAAATCATCATGGGTGAAATTAAAATGCCGGTTGGCGAATTGTACTCCTGTATTGAAGGTGCAAATGGCGAACTCGGATTTTATTTCATCAGTGATGGCGGCCGAACCCCGTACAGACTGCATTTCAGAAGACCATCCTTCATTTATTATCAGGCCTTTTCTGAATTAATTAAAGGTGGAATGCTGAGCGACGCCATCATTACCATGAGTAGTTTAAATTTAATAGCCGGAGAATTAGATGCTTAAATTATGAATACACAAACGAACGATATAAAATTTTCGGAAGAGAAGCTTAAGGAAGTGGCAGAGATTGTGGGCCGCTATCCTGAGGGAAAGCGGAAGAGCGCGCTGATACCCGTGCTGCATCTGGCACAGAATGAATTTGGTGGTTGGCTGAGCTCATCTACGATGGATTACGTAGCCTCCTTGCTGCAACTGAAACCTGTGGAGGTTTATGAAGTAGCTACTTTTTATACCATGTTTCATCTGAAGCCGGTTGGTAAACACGTATTCCAGGTTTGTCAAAC
>JBIQMB010000046.1:0-11514 GCA_044463745.1 Chitinophagaceae bacterium
TAATTTTTCAGATGCAAGGCTGCTTCATGAATTAAAATTGACCTTCAATTTCACCAAAAACTTTGCATTTAACACCATCTGGTCTTTTCAGTATAATACACGACCGCCACTTGATGTGCCAAAGAGTATTTACAGTTTACAGAACGGGATAGAATACAAATTTTAAATCGGGGATATTTTTTATTTACCTGTTTCCATTATCATATCGCTGTAAGACTGGCTGAGTAGATCTCTTTGTGATAATCCGAAAAAGCGGAAATAATGGTCACATTGATCCTGAAGTATTTTTATCGGGATTTCGCCTGTCGTATCTATGGCTTCCACTTCCAGAAAATTGCCCAGGCCTTCCACATTATCAAAATGAAATTTGACATTATCTATAAAATAAATCTTTCTTTTTTTAATCACCACTGTCTTTACTCCCAATTGGTTTATTAAAATTTTTTTCAGCGCCGGATCAGGTTGGTGCCGGTACAGGATCACCTGCGATTCTCTGGAGCCCAAAGTGTCTTCACGGTCGTAATTGATAAGTGCATTTTCGATGTTGCCTTCCCTCAATTTAAGTCTTCCTTTTTGTACATTGAAGTAGGTGTCCGTTTGATGATCAAGCCCACGAAAATCAGGATTCAGTTCCAGCAATTTGGACTCATATACTTCTACGTTATCCACTCTGGCTTTGAATTCGTAATTTTTTAGGTTCATTATTTTCCTTTTTAAGAATGTGATTTTAGATTTGGATTGAATTACCTACGATGGAGTTGTTGAATAATTATATTTCATCAAGAATCGAATTTCCGGTTGAGCCGTCGCCGGAGGTCCATTGCCAGCTTTCGTACAATCTGATTTTGCCGTTCTCAAGTATTTCTGGTTTGGAAAAGCATTTGCCGGTCATGATTTCACCCTTGTTATTGATTTGGTGATACCGCATATTAATATTTCCCTCCTCATCCACGATGCCGATAAGGTGGCCTGCTTTAATTTCTCCGCCGCTATATGCAGAGGTCAGAATGTTGTCTGTTTGTTTATAATAGAATATGGTTTCGGTCGAGGTTTCGCCGTTTTCGGAGTTGTGAACCGGTCTAAACGTTTTGTTGTTGTAGTTAATCATTTTTGACTTATAAGTAATAAATGCATAGACATTCTAAGGTTTTTAATTCTTTTAAAACGCAGAGAACATGAGAAGCAAAGTTAGCGCAGGGATAGTTTTTGAGTGTGATAAAAAACATTCACTGGTTCAAGTGTTCCAACTTTGTTGGGTCACTTGAATCCCTTGATTTTACCGGTTTGTAACCGGATGTGGAAATAATATTTTCTTTACCGATCGAGCAAAATGTTTTGTCTATAAAACTCCGCTAAAATTTCATAAACCATTTTCATCGTAAAAAGAACACCTACTTCACCACCACTTCTTCAATAATTTTTTCACCAAAATACTCATTAACCCGTTCGATTATTTTCTCGCGTTGGTAGATCAGTTCATTTTTCAATGGCGCTATATCGGTCTGGATATACAGCGTTTTCTTAACGATTTGAATATTGGAAGTGTAATTTGCGATGGTTTTTCCCATGAGTTCTTCCCAGGCTGCTTTGATTTGAAAAGCCCGCATCCCGCTTCCCATGCGGCTTTCGCGCAAAAACTGTTTGATGGCATCGCCAAGTGAAATTTCCATGATGTAAATGTAGTTAATCCAACCGGATGATCTGTAATTCGTGTTGAAAGTCGCTGACCGCTTCACGGAGTCTTCCCGCATCGGTATCTGTTATAAATACCTGCCCGTCGTTTTCCTCAAAAATATATCGAAGTAGATTCTGAACCCGCTGCTCATCCAGTTTTTCAAAAATATCGTCCAATAACAGCAGAGGGGCGAAACCTTTTTCCTGCTTTAATATTTCGAACTCCGCTAATTTACAGGCAAATAGCAAACTTTTTTTCTGTCCCTGCGAAGCGATTTGTCTAAACAAATTGGATTGCAGCTTAAATTCAATATCATCTTTATGCACCCCAACATTGGTACGCAAATTCATGCGATCTTTAGTCAATGTTTGCCTGAGCAGTTCAGCATAAGGTTTTTCACTCAACAGACTTTCATATCCGAGTTCTATATATTCGACCGCACCTGAAATCAAATCATAAAATTTTTGAATCAGCGGAAAAAGTCGTTTGGTAAAATCCTTTCTTCGCTGGTACAGGTAGTCACCCAAAGGAGCCAGCCTATCGTCTATCGTTTGCAATAGAGCATCGTCTGTGCGCCGTTTTTGAGCTTCAAATTTTAATATGGCATTTCGCTCGGCCAGCAGCTTATTATGAAGAATTAAATTTTGAAGATACTGTTCATCCACCTGACTGATGAGTGTATCCAACAGTTTGCGGCGTTCTTCGCTGCCACCGGTTATGAGGGCAATATCGTCAGGAGCGATGAACACACCCGGATATTTTCCAATATGATGGGAGAATTTTTCATAAGCTACCTCATCCAGAAGGAATTCTTTTCTGGCGTTTTCGCGGTAGATGCAAATGATCTTTTTTTCGTCAGCGGTGCTGTTTTGCATACTCCCCTCAAGCCTGAAGCCCGGACTTCCGAAGTTGACATTAATCTGGTCTGAACGGGAAAAATAGCTTCGGGTAAAGCACAGATAATTCAGTGCATCGAGCAGATTGGTTTTACCCTTGCCGTTCGCTCCGCAAATGCCTACCACCCTTTTGTGAAATTCAAAAGTTCGGGACGTGTAATTTTTAAATCCGGTTAATTGCAGGCGGGTAAATAACAAAGTGTCTGGGTGATTTTATTTATTAGTTTTTTCGACGAATGCAAGTTAACAAAGTATGGGGACAACCCCGGCATGGCTGGGGCAAAGCGAGGTGCAATTTTCATAAGAATAATAAATTTAAGATTTTTTTCGGTAGAGGGGTGGAGATACCGCCGTGAGAGCGTAAAAATGAAGGGAAGAAATGATGAAATGTAAGATAGTTATATATACGAATAAAGAGCCGGGTAATGTCCGGATTGGATCAGGTTACAGAATGTTGCCGCCGCGAAAGGATATGATGCATTCTGGATATTACATCGCTGATCTCAAAAGGTTTGGAGATAAAGTCTTCGGCCCCAAATTCATGAATGGCGGAATCGGCCAATTGTGGATAGCCCGATAAAATAAGTACAGGAATATGCCGCGTAAAAGGTGAGGACTTTAATTTATTGCAGATTTGGAGCCCATCAGCATTATTTATAAATACGTCCAGCAAAATCAGATGAGGGTTAAACCGTTTGATAATATCGAACGTCATTTTCCCATTCGGACAAACCTCGATTTCGAATCCCTTTTTTTCCAGGACTCTTTTCGTGATCGCTAACAGATCATGGTCATCATCTATCATTAAAATGCGGGACATGTAAATGAAAATGCAAAAAGCGTGCAATTAATATTGACCATTTTATTGTAGATTAAAATACTTCAGGTTTTCATGTTTTTATAACACGGATTTGGGGCTCATCAGACTTTCGTATGACTCTTTTTTGATTTTTGTATTGATTTTTTCAGACCTCTCTCCATTTTCTTCTTCTTTTATCGGTCAGGATTGCTTCGTATGATTTATTTTTGACAAATATGTTGCTGATTTATTCCTCTAAGGTGTCTTCTCGCAGCCGATATATTTTTGATTGGGTTTTTGAGCAGTGGGGAATTAAGTACACTCATACTGAGAATATTGAGGAGTTTGTGCGGGCTGAATGCCCCAAAATATTGTATTCGAAAAATAATGATACAGACTGTAATGCCCTCTGGGTAGGTGCTTCGTCCGATTTGCTCTATGAAGAAACGGTAACAGAAAAAAAGATGGATATCGACTGGATAAATGATATTCCCTTTCTTTTTCCCAATGAGAGTGATGCCGGTTTTGATTTTTTTGGCGCTGTATTTTTTATGCTTTCCCGATACGAGGAGTATCTTCCATTTCAAGCTGATGCGCACGGACGTTTCCCGGCTAACGAAAGCGTGGCATTTAAGAATGGGTTTTTGGAACGGCCCGTTGTGGATTTGTGGTTGAACGAAATGCAGAAAAGATTGGATGTATTATTCCCTCAATTGGAATTTCGTAAGATGGGTTTCCGCGGAAAGGTGACCTATGACATAGATACAACCTTTAAATATCTTGGTCGAAGCGGCGTTCAGAATTTGTTGGCCGCAGCAAAAGATTTGATCTCTTTTAGGTGGAAAAACCTGGCGGAACGAGTGTCTGTTTTGGTGGGTTCAAAAAAAGATCCATGGGATTGCTATGCGGCCTTGCAGGCACTGTATGACGAAAATAAATGTGAAACTGTTTTTTTCTTTTTGGGTGAATACAGAACCCAATATGATAGAAACTTGTCTTTCGATCATAAGATGACAAAGAAGTTACTGAGAGAAATTTCGGCCTACGCTGAGGTCGGGCTTCATCCTTCTTATTTTTCCGGTCAAAATGCGGATATCATTCTTAAGGAAAAAAAAGCATTGGAAAGGAAATCGGGACATGTGGTTGAAAGCAGCCGCCAGCATTTTTTGAAATTCACTTTACCCTACACTTTTAATTATCTGAGAAGTGCGGGAATCCGTCATGAGTATTCGATGTTTTTTCCGGATGCGCCGGGTTTTAGGGCAGGCACTTCACTGCCATTTTATTTCTATGATCTGAAATCGGAAAAACAAACGGATCTGAAGTTGTTTCCCGGATGCTGGATGGACTCCACCTTTATTCATTACCTGAATGAAGGGGCTGAAACGGCTTATGAAAAGGCAATGAAACTGATGACCCGGATAGAGGAGGTTGGAGGAGCCTTTATTCCAGTTTTTCATAACAATAATCTGGCTGATCCGGCATGGTTTGAAATTCATGCAGAAATTGTAAAACAAATGGCGAATCGAACTATTAAATGATCAAGCGTTTACATATCGTTTGCCTGGATGTACCCTGGCCGCCCGACTATGGAGGTGCAATGGATATGTTTTATAAGATCAGGTCTTTATCCCGTCTTGAAGTTAAGATTGTGCTGCATTGCTTTGAATATGGCCGTGGCGAGAGCATTGAACTGGAGAAATATTGCGAAAAGGTTTACTACTATCCGAGAAAAAAAACGTTGCCGATCAGCCTGCCTTATATTGTTTCGTCAAGAAAAAATGATGTGCTGCTTCAGCGACTACTTGCTGATAACGATCCTATTCTGTTAGAAGGCCTGCACTGTACCTATTATCTTTATCATGGCGATCTGAAAAAGAAGAATGTATGGGTACGGTTGCATAATATGGAGTCAGATTATTATCATAACCTGGCATTAAACGCGAATGGATTTTTTAAGAAAATCTATTTCCGCGTGGAGAGCATTTTATTAAAAAGATATGAAAATAAGATTGCCGCATATACGAATGCTTTCGCACTGAGCCGGATTGATCAGGTAAAGTTTAAAAACCTGGGTGCCCGAAGGTGCGAATATCTTCCATTATTTATAGATAGCGTGCAAGTAAGGGGCGATACGGGACGTGGTGGTTATTGTCTGTATCATGGCAATTTATCCGTTTCAGAAAATGAGCGAGCCGTGATTTTTCTGGTCCGTGATATTTTTTCCGAACTGGAGATACCGCTCATAGTAGCGGGTAAAAATCCATCCTTACGTCTAAGCCGGATCTGCTCAAAAGCCGGGGTCAGGTTGATCGCGAACCCTGATGATAGTGCGCTTAAGGACTTAATCAGAAATGCGCACATTCATGTGTTGCCTTCATTCAATACAACCGGCGTTAAAATGAAATTGCTTAATGCCCTGCTCCGGGGAAGGTTTGTGTTAACCAACCGCCAGGGTTCGGAAGGCGCAGATTTAGAGTCGCTCTGTGAAGTGGCAGATACGGCCGGAGAATATATATCCTGCATTCAGCGGTTATGGAGTCAGGATTTTACCGAAGCCGGAAAATCAAAAAGACAGCAGGTACTGTCGGAAGGGTATGACCCTGATAAGAATGCGACGCTTTTACTGAAATGGATGTCGGAGACGGAATGATTTTCCCGAAATGCAGGCAGAGCAACTTCCTCCGGTTTGCCTGATTTGAAAAATGAAATTGCCCCCAAAAAGGAGACAAAGTAATGGTTTTTGAATCGAATCTAACTAATCATCACACTGGCATTGTCAATCACCTTTCCGTTTTCGGTCTTAATGGTTCGGGAAGGGAATTTTTGGATAACCCTGTAATCGTGGGTGGCCATAACGATTGCCGTTCCATAATCGCGACAAATGCTGGCCAGCAAGGTCATGATTTCATCCGATGTTTGGGGATCCAGATTTCCTGTCGGCTCATCTGCCAGAATAAGTTTGGGTGAATTAAGCAAGGCACGGGCTATACCCACTCTCTGCTGCTCGCCACCACTGAGTTCAAACGGCATTTTAAAACCTTTGGTTTTTAAACCCACCTTATCTAAAACATCATTGATTTTTTCTTCCATTAATTTCTTGTCCTTCCAGCCGGTAGCCTTCAGCACAAACAGCATATTTTCATATACATTTCTATCCGTCAACAGTTGAAAATCCTGAAATATCACGCCCAGGTTTCTCCTCAAAAAAGGAACCCTTTTCCAATCCATTTTCGATAAATCATACTCCGTAACCGTAGCCTCGCCTTCCTTTAATTCCAGGTCTCCGTATAGCGTTTTCAGCAAAGAACTTTTACCCGTTCCGGTTTTACCCACCAGATAAACAAACTCACCTTTTTCAATCTCAATATTTACATTTTCCAATATCAAAGAATCGCCCTGATAAATATTTGCATTTTTCATGCTAACTAATACTTCTGCCATAATGTAGGTTTTCTGTTTACAGGCCGTAAAGTTATGGTTATAATTAAAATATTCGGGCTGCATTTATTATTCAAGTGTTAAACTGGTTGCATTCAAAAGATTATCTTTGACACGATTTCTATCGAAAATATGGATTACAATCACTTACCTATCGACTCATCCTTTCTTTCTTTTCAGCAAATAAAGGATTACCTAAAGAAAGCACAGTCTATAACCATTGCCGAAAATGCCATGCAAGCCATTACTCACTGCCGCCAGTATCTGGATGATAAGCTCAACAATTCAGATACACTTTTTTATGGCATTAATACCGGATTTGGCTTTTTGCAAAATGTGGCCATTGATAAAAGCGGTATTCATCAACTGCAGGAAAACCTCCTGATGTCGCATGCCTGCGGTACAGGAGAAAAGGTGCCGGACGAAATTGTAAGGCTGATGATGATGCTTAAAGTGAAGTCCTTATCGTATGGGCATTCGGGGGTTACGCTTCAGATCGTACAGCGACTTGTGGATATGCACAACGCATCCGTGCTTCCGGTTATCTTTACCAAAGGTTCGCTTGGTGCATCGGGCGATTTGGCTCCGCTAAGTCATCTCTCTTTACCACTAATCGGAATGGGCGAAGTGGTGCTGCACGACCGCATTACCAAGGCTGCTGATGCCCTGAACGAACATGGCTGGCAACCCATAAAACTACAAAGTAAGGAGGGGCTGGCACTGATAAACGGCACGCAGTTTATGAGCGCATACGGAGTGCATAGTCTGGTGCTGGCCGAGAAACTACTTCGCTGGGCAGATGCTATTGCCGCCATCTCGATGGAAGCTTTTCAGTGCAATACCAGTTTTCTGAATGCACATATTCATCAGGTGAGGCCTCACAAAGGGCAAGCAGAAACGGCGCAGGCCATTAGCGAAATGCTGAAGGACAGTGAAATAGCAGCACGCCCGAAAGAAAATCTGCAAGATCCTTATTCCTTCCGCTGCATTCCGCAGGTACACGGCGCCTCCAAAGATGCGTTCGATTTTGTTTTAAATACATTCATGACCGAGGTGAATTCCGTTACGGACAATCCCAATATTTTTCCCGATGATGACCTCATTATAAGCGGTGGCAATTTTCACGGTCAGCCTCTGGCACTTGGACTGGATTTTCTTTCCATAGCCATGAGCGAGATTGCCAATATCTCCGAACGGCGAACCTATCAATTACTTAGCGGCCAGAGGGGATTACCCCTGTTTTTGGTTAAGGAAAGCGGACTAAATTCCGGACTCATGATACCCCAATACACTGCTGCCTCCCTGGTGAGCGAGAATAAACAATTGTGCAGCCCGGCCAGTGTGGATTCCATTTCATCTTCCAACAATCAGGAAGACCATGTGAGCATGGGAGCCAATGCTGCGGTCAAGTGCCGAAGGGTTATGCAAAATGTAAAAGAGGTTCTGGCCATTGAATTGCTGACTGCCTGCCAGGCATTGGATTTAGCGGGTGCGGCTTCATCAGGTTCTTTTGTGAAAAAGATATTCAATGATTTTAGAGAGCAGGTTTCCTTCGTTTCGGTCGATAGGGTGCTTCATGATGATATTATAAAGGCAATTGATTTTATTGAGAATTACGATTTAAAATAACTGGATATGGAAAAACATTTTAAAAATTACGATCCTGAAAAATATAAAACACCTACCGGATCAGCATTGAATTGTAAGGGATGGCAGCAGGAAGCCGCACTGCGGATGTTGCTGAATAACCTGAATCCGGAGGTAGCCGAAAAGCCTGATGAGCTGGTGGTGTATGGCGGTAGGGGAAAGGCTGCCCGGAATTTTGAAAGCCTTGATCTGATTATCAAAGCGCTGAAAGATCTGGAAAACAATGAATCACTCTTGGTCCAGAGTGGTAAGCCGGTTGGCATTATGACCACCCATGAAAACGCCCCCAGGGTGTTGATTTCTAATTCGCAACTGGTACCCAAGTGGGCTACCTGGGAGCATTTTGATGAATTGGAAAAAAAGGGGCTGATGATTTATGGGCAGATGACGGCGGGTTCGTGGATTTACATCGGAAGTCAGGGTATCGTGCAGGGCACATACGAAACGTTTGCAGAGATTGCCCGTAAAAAATTTAATGATTCGCTTAAGGGGACGCTGAGTGTCACGGCCGGACTGGGTGGAATGGGTGGAGCCCAACCACTGGCTATTACGATGAATGGCGGTGTATGTCTGGCAGCAGAGGTAGAAAAATGGCGGATAGAAAAACGGCTGGAAACCAAATACCTGGATGAAATGGTGGAGGATGTGGATGAAGCGATAGATAAGGCACTGGCAGCAAAGCAGGAGGGAAAGGCCTGGAGCATAGGTGTAGTTTGCAATGCCGTGGATTTATTGCAGCGATTGATAGACAGAAATATTTCTGTAGATGTTCTCACAGATCAGACGTCTGCTCATGATCCGCTCATCGGTTACATTCCGCAAAATATGACTGTAGAAGAAGCCAATGAATTAAGAAAACAGGACCCGGATAAGTATGTAGAACTGTCGCTCGAAACCATGAAGAGGCATGTGAGTCAGATGATAGAATTGAAGAACCGTGGTGCTGAAACATTTGATTACGGGAATAATCTGCGCGGAATGGCTCTTGAAGCGGGTCTGAAAAATGCGTTTGACTTTCCGGGCTTTGTACCTGCTTATATCCGACCGTTGTTTTGCGAAGGCAAGGGGCCTTTCAGGTGGGCGGCTTTGAGTGGCGATCCCGAAGATATTTATACTACCGACCGCACGATTGCGGAACTTTTTCCGGAAAATAAAAGTCTGCTCAGGTGGCTTGATCTGGCATCGCATAAGATAGCTTTTCAGGGATTGCCGGCGCGAATCTGTTGGCTGGGGCAGGGCGAGCGTGAGAAGGCGGGCCTGGCCTTTAATGAATTAGTGCGGAGTGGTAAGGTGAAGGCGCCGATTGTAATAGGTCGCGATCATTTGGATACAGGTTCCGTAGCCAGTCCGAACAGGGAAACAGAATCGATGAAGGACGGCAGCGATGCCGTAGCCGATTGGCCGATTTTGAATTTATTATTAAACACTTCCTCCGGTGCATCATGGGTTAGCCTGCATCATGGCGGCGGGGTAGGGATGGGCTATAGCATCCATGCCGGAATGGTCATCGTGGCCGACGGCACAGATGAGGCCGAAGAAAAATTGAAACGTGTTTTACGAAATGATCCGGGCATTGGCGTAATTCGCCATGCAGATGCCGGTTACGAACTGGCGCAAAAAGTGGCTAAAGAAAACGGGTTTGATATAAGGGATAGGTTGGGATGATTAAGACCCCAAAGGGTTAAGAAGTTATCGAATTATTTGGCGCGAAGGATCGTTTGGTGTTAGAGTGGTTTTGTTGTTAAAATAGGTGTGAATACAAATTCAAACGTCGTTTGCAGACTTTTGGAAATTCCTCGACTGACTTATTCATTCCCACTTTTAGTTTGACATTTTTTGGGCATCGCGTGCATTGACTGCAATCATGGAACGTTGGGATTCAACCTCTCACCCTAACGGTATTACGACGGGTTTATTTCTATCAAAAACGATAGCGTAATGACTCCGCTAAATCCGCTGGGAAAAGTTCTCCCGCAGAAACCGCAGAATTTCGCAGAAGTTGTTTTTGCTTTGCAAAATCAACGGAAAATCAAGGTCTATGCGTATCATCGGCGCTATCAGTCCCTATTGGCGCAGGCCTCCCTGTCTATGTGCCATATCATTACTAAAAGCATTTCTACGAAAGAATTTAGTTGTGGCTTGAATAGTTTTCAGCGTTTGTTGGAAAACCACCCCGTCTGTCACGTGCCTTGAAAACTTTTTCAAAAATTGATCATTGGAATGGGCACGTGCCATCCACCCCTCCTTTGAGGGGAATTTGGAGAAATCTTTTCGCTGTGCTGGAGCCGGACTATTCAAGAGGTAAGGTCTATGAAAGTTTTTCTATAATTAAGAATTTTCCTGCCTCAAAAAATTCTTTGCAACCATGAGACCCTGAATTCCCCTCATTCGGAGGGGTGGCCGCTATAGCGACCGGGGTGGTTACGCAAGCAGCTTAGTTTCCCATTGGCGTAGGCCTCCCGGCCTGTGATTCTTCGCTACTAAAAAGCTTATTTTCATAATTACTTTCAAAGGATTTTATAGTGACTTAAATAAATTCTGGGTGGTTGTTGGCAAATCACACCGTCTGTCACATAAGCGGAGAAAATCAGCCTAAAACCCTAACGTCATTGGTACCGAGCAAAACCAAAGCCAAATACATTTACAATGCCAAAGTGAGTGGAGAAATCTCCTTGCTAAAGTAAAAGAGGACTGGAGTTGAAAGTGCAGTCCTGAGAGTTCTTGACACAAGCGCGACGCTTGCGCTTGTGTGGAGGAACAGGTCTCCTCGCTACAATAATAGAGGCTTGTTACTTCAAGCACCGTTCACTGAACTCTGGGGATTTCTCGACTTGCCTTATTCATCCTACATGCAGGTCTGGCACTATATAGGCATCGCTCGAAATGACTGGAATCATGGACCGTCGGAATTCAAACTCTCACCTTAACGTCATTCCGACCGAGCAAAACCAAAACCAAGCTCATCTACTATGCCAAAGCGAGCGGAGGAATCTCCTCGCTACAACAAAAGAGGCTTGTTACTTCAAGGTTAGGCTCCACTTTTTTAATCAGACCTT
>JBIQMB010000047.1:0-11447 GCA_044463745.1 Chitinophagaceae bacterium
CACAGATTGCTTCCCTTCGGGAAGGATGGGTACCCGCAGATTTCGCGGATTCTCCCAGAGCTTTTTCCCTGCGGGAAAAAAAGGAGCTCGGCACAATACCCCTAACCGTTCGATGTGTTGGGCAACTGTACGTAAGCAAGCCAAAAATATTATGATGATTACCGGTTGCAAACCGGATGATTTAATGGATTCAAGTGACCCAACGTTGTTGGAACACTTGCCCAATCCTGGGAACACGGAGCTCCAGCTCCGTGCTTTTAAAAACAGAGCTGGAGCTCTGTTCTCCCAGGAGTTAAGACCCTGTACTGGCGCAGGTCTCCCGACCTGTGACTAAACGTTACTAAAGGTAATGGTATTTTTTTATATTAAAGGTATTAGGCAACGATCGCTAAGAACGCAGATAAATCTGCATTGAATCTGCATCCGATTTGCTCGCTAAGCCGGATCCGGTTACAAACCGGCAGATTTAATGGATTCAAGTGACCCAGCACAGTTGGAACACTTGAACCAGCGACCGCAATCCTAATCAAAACAAACTCATTCCTGCGAAGAAATTATTCAAAAATGATGTTGCCTACTCATCATCCGGGTCTCCTTCTAAAAGGTTCATGAACAGGTCGTCGTCTTCGAAGTCAAGATCGCCGAACGGATTGTCGGGGTCAAAATCCATATCATCTTCATCAAGATCAGCAAGGAAGTCGTGGTTGGTCAGTTCAAGGTAAGCCTTTCCGATATGCTGATGTATATCGGAAGCAGTTAAGGCTTCTTCAGAAATGGTTTTGGCCGCTAAATCGCCCGCAAGGCCATGCAGGAAAACGCCAAAAACAGCGGCTCTTTCCGTTGTGTATTTCTGAGCCAAAAGTCCGGTAATGATTCCGGTCAGCACATCTCCCGATCCGGCGGTAGCCATTCCCGAATTGCCGTTGGTGTTGTAACATCCTTTCCCATCGGGCGACGAAATAAAAGTGAAGTGCCCTTTGAGTATGATGTAAATCCGGTATTTGACCGACATTTTCATTGCGAGGTCCTGCTGCTCAAATTCGTTTTTGGTTTCGCCAAACAATCGCTCAAATTCCTTAGGATGAGGCGTAAGGATACTATTGGCCGGTATTTTAGCATACAGTTTTTTATGTTTACTCAAAACATTCAATGCGTCGGCATCGATAACCATGGGTTTTCCCAATTCAAAAATTTTCTCAAGCCATTTGGCATGTTCCGGATGTTGACCAATACCGGGGCCCACGCCGATTACATCAAAATCGCCCGGGTCTTTTACTTCTGTAATAAAGCCCTCGCCAGAGGTCCGAACCATGGCTTCAGGCACACTCGTCTGCATAATATTATATCCGCTTCCGCATGTATAGCAAGTTAACTTTCCAACCCCTGATCGCAGGCAGCCATACGCTGAGAGGATTGATGCACCCATCATTCCATAGCTACCTGTTATGAGGCAAGCATGTCCAAAATCGCCTTTGTGGGCAAAAGGTGAGCGATCATAAGGCATCAGATAGCCATCCGACCTGGTAAAAGCCCAGTACGGACTATCTTCTCTTAAATAAAAATCAGGCGCCAGACCAATATCCAGCACTTCAATCTCCCCTAAGTTTTCTGCATTCTCACGCATATAAAATGCTCTTTTTTTCTGCTGAAAAGTCAGGGTCTTCTCTGCTCTGATTACCTCACAACCCACCGAGCTTTTATCAGCAAACATACCGGAAGGAATATCGATACTTATAACATCTAAATAGGAATCATTGATAAACTCAATAACCCGGCGATACAGTCCTTCAGCAGGCTTATTAAGGCCTATGCCAAAAATGGCATCGATAATAATATCATCATCCTCTCTTTCCAACACCGAATCTTCCTTGAGGTAAATTACTTTGCCTCCCATTTTCTTAAATTTCTTCAGATTAATCTCGTATTCACGGCTGCCGATTTTTGACGAAAGTAAATATACCGTTACCGGCATATAGTCACTTTGCATAATGCGCGCCATCGCCAGCCCGTCTCCTCCATTATTACCGGGACCGCAGTAAATGGAATAACTGGATTCAAGCGGATAATTTGCCTGGATATATTCTGTGCATTCTTCCGCGGCCTGCTCCATCAAATCGATAGAAGAAATAGATTTATTTTCAATGGTGAAAGCATCCCATTTTTTAATTTGTTCGGCTGAATATATCGTCATAAAATATTTAAATTGATATGAAATTAATTATTGAGGTACCGTTCTTTAATAATGTTGACATGATGTGCCGCATGGCCGATGGTCATATATAGCAAGGCCAAAACCGAAATGGTATAAGTGCTTACGGAACCGGATTGCTGCAAATCTTCGTTATTAAAACTTTTGGCCAGCTCGATGGTGGCATTCCTCACAGCTTTGAACTCCTGTACCAGGCTTAGCCACGACTGATCGTTAGCGTGAGAATAATCAGCATAAGTGTTTTCATCAAAACCTGGCAGGGTTTGTTTATCCCTTCTGGCAATGGCCAGCGCGCGGTAGGTAAAAATTCTTTCTGCGTCAATAAGGTGTTGCAGCACTTCCTTGATTGTCCATTTATCCGCAGCATATTTTATCTCAGATTGCTCTTCGGTAATAGACTGAAAAAAAGTGATGTCGTCGGGGCTTTGTATGGTAATGGCCGAGAGAATGTTATCCTCTCTGACCAGGCTGATATATCCTTCAAAAAATTCGGGGTAACTGCTTGAATCGGGTCTCATTTTAAAATTTTTGGTTTTGATAAAGGTACAATAAAACTTTTCCAACATAATTGAGAAATCTTTTGTCAGGCATTAGTAAGAAACGAGTCGACCGACAGTTTTACAAAGTCTTTAATGGATAGCGTGTGCTCAAAACAGGAATCATAGTTATATTTGCCCAATGACTACAGAACAATTAAAAGATATGAGAGACCGCCTTTTGGTTTTGAGGAGGTTTCTTTGACGTCGATAACCGACAAGACAAAATAGATAACGACAAACAAATTTCTCTTTCTCCCGGTTTCTGGGACGACAATGACAGAGCTACCTCCATACTCAAGGAGATTAAATCTAATGAGTATTGGGTTAATCTTTACAATTCCGTTTCGGCCCGCATTGACGATTTTGCCGTATTATTCGAGTTTTGGAAAGAAGGCGAGGCAGAAGAACCAGAAGTGAAGGAAGCCTTTGATGCAGCCATCAAAGCCATTGAAGATGCGGAGTTTAAAAGTACTCTTAATCAACCTGAAGATGAAATGCCGGCCATACTTCATATCAATAGCGGGGCCGGAGGAACCGAAAGCCAGGACTGGGCCGATATGCTGTTGAGGATGTACCGGATGTATGGCGAAAAGCATGGATGGACGATTTCAGAAATTGATTATCAGGAAGGAGACGGAGCAGGAATAAAAAGTGCCACCCTTCAGTTTGATGGTCCCTTTGCCTATGGGTTTCTTAAAGCAGAGAATGGTGTACACCGTCTCGTACGTATTTCGCCCTTCGACAGTAATGCACGCCGGCATACCAGTTTTGCCAGTGTGTACGTTTATCCGTTGATTGATGACTCGATTGACATAAAGGTGAATCCGGCCGATATAGAATGGGCATTTTTCCGAAGCGGTGGTAAAGGCGGACAGAATGTAAATAAGGTAGAGACAGCGGTGAGGCTCACGCATATACCTACGGGAATTGTCGTAGAATGCCAGCAGGCGCGCACCCAGGGCGAGAACCGCGAAAAAGCCATGTCGATGCTCAAGAGCCGGTTGTACGAGGAAGAGATGCGAAAGAGGGAGGAGAAAGCCAATGCAACCAATGCGTCCAAGAAGAAGATAGAGTGGGGAAGCCAGATCAGGAGCTATGTTTTTCATCCTTATAAAATGATTAAGGATCACAGAACAGATTATGAAGTGGGAAATGTAGGTCCGGTGATGGATGGCGAACTGGATGGATTTATCAAAGCTTACCTGATGATGGAGAAAGAAACAGCTTAATGCTAAACCAAATTATTTTTTAAATTTTAAGAAAGTATGGCTTCGATTTTAATTATTGATGATGAGGCAGCAATTCGCAAAACCCTGACCGAAATTTTGGGATACGAAGGGTATAAGATAGATGAGGCTTCAGACGGTGAAGAAGGATTAAAAAAGTTTAAAGAAAACGGATATGATGTAATCTTGTGCGATGTGAAGATGCCAAAGATGGATGGCATTGAATTTTTAGAACGCGCACATGAAATCAACCCCGATACGCCGATTGTGATTATAAGCGGCCATGGGAATATTGACACCGCTGTAGAGGCTGTTAAGAAAGGAGCGTTTGATTATATCAGCAAGCCACCAGACCTGAACCGTATGCTCATCACACTTCGGAATGCGATGGATAAAACCACGCTTCAGGCTGAAACCAAGGTGCTGAAACGCAAGGCTGGCAAGGTACAGGAGATCATCGGCGAAAGTTTGCAGATAAGGCGGATTAAAGAAACCATCGAAAAAATAGCGCCAACAGATGCCCGTATTCTCATCACCGGCGAAAACGGTGTAGGTAAGGAACTGGTAGCCCGCTGGATACATCAAAAAAGCCAACGTGCCGAAAATCCGATTGTAGAAGTTAACTGTGCCGCCATACCAAGTGAACTGATTGAGAGTGAATTATTTGGTCACGAAAAAGGGAGCTTTACTTCTGCCGTAAAACAGCGAATCGGAAAGTTTGAACAAGCCAGTGGGGGTACTCTTTTTCTCGACGAAATAGGAGACATGAGCCTGAATGCTCAGGCAAAAGTGCTCCGTGCATTGCAGGAGGGGAAAATCACCAGGGTAGGGGCCGATAAAGATATTTCGGTAGATGTGCGCATCATAGCAGCCACAAATAAGGACTTGCTTAAAGAAGTGGAATTGAAAAATTTCAGGCTCGACCTGTATCACAGGCTGAGCGTTATTATTCTGCATGTTCCCTCCCTCAATGAGCGCGTATCCGATATCCCCATCCTGATCAATCAGTTTCTGGAAGATATAGCGCATGATTACGGGCAGCCAAAGAAAAACATCGACCCGAGAGCCATAGAAATGCTTCAGAAATATAAATGGAGCGGCAATGTTCGGGAATTGCGCAACGTGGTAGAAAGGCTTGTGATTCTTTCCGGACGTACCATACGTACAGATGATGTGCAATCCTATGTATTACCTTCACGAAAATGAGCTCGTTAAAAAATATTTACTGCATCAGCGGGTTAGGAGCCGATCATCGTATTTTTGAGAAGCTTTCCATACCTGCAGGGTATGCATTAAAGCATATACCCTGGATCAATCCACGGAGCAATGAACTGATCGATTCCTATGCCCATAGAATGGCCGAACGGATTGAAGATCCGGAGCCTATTTTAATCGGGGTTTCCTTTGGTGGCATGCTATCTGTAGAAATTTCGCAGTTTCTTCCTGTAAAGAAAATCATTCTCATTTCAAGTATAAAATCGAGTTCAGAAAAACCCTTGTATTTCAGGATTGCAAAGGGTTTGAGACTTAATAAAATCGTGAGTCTGAAGCCATACAAATTTCTGGAACCGATCGAAAATTACACCCTCGGTGCCAAAACCGAAGAAGAAAAAGTGTTGGCACGCGAATACCGCGAACACCTCAATCTTCCCTTTAGCAATTGGGCCATCGACCGGATTTTACATTGGGAAAATGATCGTTACCCTTCAGATGTTGTTCATATCCACGGAAGCGAGGACCACGTATTTCCTATCCGGTATGTAAAGCCCACGCACATCATCCAGGGCGGCGGACATCTGATGATTATGGATAAGTGGGAAGAGGTGAGTAAGGTGATAAAAGAAGCAGTAGGGTAGGTTGCCGAACCGCATATTACTTGAGCAAAATCTGACGATCCGTACCTCGGTTCAAGCGACTACAATCCGAGCAAGCCGAGCTCTAAAAAACAGCGGATTATTTCGTTGCATAAAACGATTTGCATTTTTATTTCTAATTTTATAGTTCCTTACGCTTTCCATTATGGGTCTGCTCAATGAAATAAAATACGGAAACGAAATTGCTTTTCGCCAGCTTTATAATGATTATAAAGTGAAGGTTTATAATTATTTCATTAAGAAAATTAACAACCGGAATGACGCTGAAGACCTGCTCCAAAATACCTTTCTCAGAATATGGAAATACAGAGAATCGCTGAATGGTCAGTATAGTCCCGACCAGCAAATATTTTACATCGCCCGTACCGTATTCATTGATTATACAAGAAGCCAGAATAAATTGTATAAGATTAAAAAAGCAGCCACGGAGACACCTTTTTCCGAAGAGCCGATACAAGAGTTATTGTTGGAAAACAAGAGTATTCATAATGTACTTATTCAAATGCCTGAATTACGCAGAAAGGCATTTATCATGCATAAGATTGAAGGTTACTCGTATAAAGAAATTGCGCAGAAACTTTCTGTAAATGTAAAGTCGATTGATAATAACATTGCCCGCGCGCTGAAACAGATAAAAAAAGCGATGCTTACTTTTTTTATGTGACCCTGGTTTTTTTGATGTAAAATTTTTTCTTCCCTAAGTGAGGAGTTTCTCATTCTGTAGCGTATATAAGTATATATACAGGACAAGAAATGGAAATTACAGAAGAATTAATTGAATCTTTTTTTAATCATAACTGCACGCCCCAGGAGGCCAGGGCGGTGGCTGAATATCTATCCCAAAACCCCGGAGAAGCGGAAAAGTTTTTAGGTTATTCTGAGTGGGAATCCACAACTGATAATTCGGATTTATCCGAAGCGTACTGGGAAGAACAATGGAAGATCATCGAAAGAAAGAGAACCAAAAAGAAACGCCTGGTATTCAGTATTACAAGGTATGCAGCGGCGGCGATTGTCATCTTCATGGCGGCAACAGGCATATATTATTTAGCAGATAACAAGTCGGGAACCGGTCATTCAGCAGGGCAGGCTATAACAGAAACATTGATAGAATCCATCGAAAACACGGATGATACCCCACGGGTGCTAACACTTTCTGATGGGTCAATGGTAGAGCTAATGCAAGGGTCGGCGATTAGTCTGAAAAGAAATTTTGATGAAGACCGGAGAGAAATTTACTTAACCGGTGAGGCCATTTTTAACGTGGCCAAAGATTCTTTGCGTCCGTTTACGGTTTACAGTGGCAATATAAGTACCACCGCATTGGGAACCAGATTCAGGGTCGTTTATTCAAAAAATGAAGGAGATGCCAGCGTCTTTTTGTATGAAGGAAAGGTGCTCATTCAATCTTATTATCAAAACAAATTGAGAAAGGCATATTTACAACCCGGCGATCAGTTAAGCTATGTACATCATACCGGCAAAATGGAGGTTGACCGCAAAGGAATAACCGATATTGCTTCCGGGACTTCCACGTCATTAACGCAAAGAAAACGGGTGTCAGCAATTCAGGTTCGGTTGAAGAGTTGGATGAGTCCGGCCAAACAGTTTCCACCGTTGTACCCCGATGGTACCGGTTCGACAAAGAATCCCTGCCTAATGTTTTTGATCAGCTTTCAGCCATTTACAATGTCAGGATAACCTATGATGAAAAGGACCTGGCCAATAAATATTTTATAGGAAAATTTGAGGATACAAGGTCAATATATGTCATCCTTGAAACCATAGCAGAGGTAAATGATTTGAAGGTAGATCGGGTGGGAGCAGCGCATTACAACATTAAAAAGAAGGAATAATTCATTTTGTCATCCCAAAAAATTATCAACAATGAAGAAAAAGAAAATTTTACCGGAAAAGTTCCTATTGCTGATTTCGTTTTCTTGTTTTGTTTTTGCCTATGCCACGGGGCAAAACCAGAATAAGATAACGGGTCTTGTAAACAACATGCAGGGAGTAGCCATAGCGGATGCTTCCGTATCACTAAAAAACATCACCTCGGGATTTTCGGCCGGAACAGTAACCGATGCCTCAGGGAAATTTTATTTCAATAATATTCCCCTGGGTGGTCCTTACAGTTTTGAGGTGACGGCAGTAGGATTCGAAACCCAGATTCTTTCCGGTTATACAATCAAAACCGGAGATGAACTTTCTCTTCTCTTTACCATGCGGCAATCGCTTGTGAACCTGCAGGAGGTAGTGGTGGTGGGTTACACATCCAAAAGCAAGGAGGAGATGACCAGCGCTGTGAGTACCATATCGGCAGATAAATTGAAAGACGTGGTGAGCAATGATATCGGCAGCATGCTGCAGGGCAAAGTGCCGGGGTTGCAGGTAGTAAACAGTTCGGGCGTGCCGGGGGCGGGTTCTGAAATCAGACTTCGTGGCATATCGTCGATCAATGCTTCGCAGGATCCGTTATATGTAGTGGACGGAATCATTGGCGGAAGTTTCGATCCCAATGATGTGGAAACCATTTCAGTTTTAAAAGATGCCGGAGCTACGGCCATGTATGGCTCACAGGCTAATGCAGGGGTGATTGTGGTAACAACCAAACAGGCCAAAACAGATAAGGTACGGTTTGAAGTTAAAGTATCCGAAGGGGTCAGGCAACCCGATTTTGGTAAAATGCAAATGATGAATGGGGTTCAACTGTATGAATATCAAAAAGAATTTTACAGAGATTATATCCCGGGCGAAAACGATAATACATACAAAATCGATTTGATGAAGTTTTATCGCGAACGCCCGCTTGCCCTGCGTAACCAAAACAATAGTTGGCTTGATGCCATGTTCAAACCTGCACCGCTGCAAAACTTTTATTTTTCAGCCAGCGGCCGAACTAATAAAGCTGATTATTACATTGGGCTAAGCTATTACGATGAAAAAGGGACATTTAAAAATACAAAGTTTAATCGCATCAACCTGAGGGCAAACTCCAAATTGAGATTTTCGGATAAGATTTCTATGATTAATAATATCAACCTGAGTGCCTCCAAAGGTAATAGTTACGACTATATGGATATCTATTATGCCTACCTGAATCTGCCATGGGATAACCCCTTCGATTCATTGGGCAACCCGAAATATGTGGACGGATCATCTCCATTTAAATGGTGGTCGAGAGATAAAATCAATCCGCTCCATTCCCTGGATCATTCTAATTATCCTTACCGTGGTATTGACGTGAGCTATGATATGGTATTTGACTGGAAGCTTACCAACTGGCTCACTTTTTCAAGCTCAAACCGATTGGGCGCAAACACTTCGCGCAATACCAGATACATAGACCGGTATGCCGCCGGCACCTATCACGATCAGGGATTTTTAAATGAACAGGCTTTGTGGGGTTATGGGTTGTTAGTAATAATTTACTGAAATTCAATCGCCATCTGGGAGAAAACCACAGACTTAGCGGAGTGGTAGGATATGCATGGGAAGGAGGCTGGAGCGAAAGCATGGGAGCACAGGGAAGGGGATTGCCGCCAGGTTTAAAGGTCCTGGATGTATTGTCAGGTAATTTAATTGTAAATGGAGAAAATTCGGAACAGTACATCAGTTCGCTCATTTCGCAGGTCAATTATAGCTATGCAGATAAGTATTTTCTTTCGGGCTCTTACCGGGTTGATGGCTCTTCTGCTTTCCCTAAGAACAACAGATTCGGTTCTTTCCCTTCTCTATCTGCCGGATGGCTTATCAGCCGAGAAGAATTTATGAAGAGCGCTAAGGAGGTCGACGTAATGAAACTGCGTGCAAGCTGGGGGGTAACGGGTACGCAGGATATAGGAGCCTCACGGTATCTGGGACTGTATGCCATGAACTATCAGTATAACGGGGAGAGCGCCGGTATTCCTTATCAAACGCCCAGCCCCAATCTGACCTGGGAAGCCAAACACCAGGTGAATGTGGGTCTTGATTTAGGCTTGTTTAAAAGAATTGACCTGTCGGTGGATGTGTATCAAAATAATACAAAAAATTTATTGTTGCAGGTTCCCCAACCTCTATCGGTAGGCTTTGAATACAAGTGGGATAACGTAGGAGAAATCGTGAACAAAGGATTCGAGATAGCATTAAATACAAGGAACATTGTGACTTCTGACTTTGGGTGGAATACTTCCTTCAACTATAGTATGAATAACAACAAGTTGAAAAATCTGCCTTCTCCATTGATTAAAACCGGGTCGTGGGCTATTTCGCAAATCTATCGCAATGATGGTAACCTCTATGAGTTTTATATGCCCAAATGGCTGGGCGTTGATCCCAATACCGGAGCACCTTTATGGGAAATTATCAATCGTGACGCAGATGGAAAAATTATCGGAACAGAAACGACCAGTGACTTGAATAAAGCAACCATGCAGGAAGTGGGTTCTGCACTTCCGAAGTACATGGGAAGCATCACGAGTGAATGGAGATATAAAAATTTAACCCTGAGTGTTAATGCATATTATCTGGGCGGGAATAAGGTGTATAGCAATAACCTGCGCTTTGTAATGAACGACGGACATGAGCCTTATTACAATCAGATCGTACTGCCCGAAGGTTACTCCATCTGGACCAAGCCCGGAGACATTGCCTCGAATCCGAGTCCGCAAAATTCGGCAAACTCCAATCTTACCTCAACCCGCTTCTTAAAGGATGGCAGCTTTTTCACCATTCGGAATATTATCCTGGCTTATGAGCTGCCCCGTAACCTGACAGAGCGCATGAGGATGGATGGGGTAACGGTGTCTTTAAGTGCTGATAACGTTTACACGTTTACAAAGTTTCTGGGACAGGATCCACAAACCACAATTGTATCATCAGACTTTTCTACTCCGGGGGTTTCGGATTTTAAATATCCGAACAACAGGCAGTTTATGATAAACGTCAAGCTTCGTTTCTGATTTTAAAGTCTTAAAAATTTTGAAAATGAAAAAGATAAAAATATTTATTACAATCATTTCGGTTATGCTGCTGGCGGGTTGCATAAAAGAAGTTCCCACGAGCAATTCGGTTACCGATGATAATATTATCTCTTCTACCGAAAATCTTCGATCGGCAGTAAACGGTGGTTACTCGTTATTAAAAGATCATCTTCCGTTTAATGGACAGGTAGATGACAACCTGATGTACCTGAGGCAGTTTTTTCAAATGTCGGATTTCGCAAGCGATGACATCATTTGCGGGCAGTTTACGGAAGACCCTCTGTTTCACAGTTTCACATATAGCCGTACGCCGTTGCAAACCAATTCGCGTTATTTCTGGTACGTGTCTTACAAGATAATAAGTGGCATGAACACCGTAATTGCCGCCATGGAAAGTAAGAGTGATTTGGACGCAACATCATCACAACTTTTGGGTGAATGCTATTTTATGCGGGCTTTTGCGCATTTTAATCTGGTCAAATTTTATGCGTTGCCTTATACCGTTAATCCCGATGCGCCGGGCATTGTAATCAGGCGTTCCATTGATGACCCTTCTCAAAAAGAACGATCTGCTGTAAAAGATGTTTACAGTGCCGTAGCTGATGACGCTAAAAAAGCTGCGGAGTTAATGAACC
>JBIQMB010000048.1:0-11445 GCA_044463745.1 Chitinophagaceae bacterium
TGCCGATATTGCCGGTTATTTTTTTCAGTTCTAAATCCGCTTTCAGATACTCTACCACGTTAGAAAGATACTCCTGCTGAGCCTTTTTTAATTCAGTTTCTGCTGTCAGCACATCTGTTACTGAAGCTGTACCCTGAGTTTGCTGAAGTAATGTCTGCTCGTAAATAGTTTGTGCCAGGCTTATTTGTTTTTCACTCACGTTTATGCTGCTCATGGCCACCTTCCGTTGTTGCTGAATATTTACCTTTTGCATGGCCAATTGGTCTGTAGCCAACTGAAGTTGGAGCTCATTGTTGGCGATTTCTAACTTCTTTTGTGATAACTGTCTGTGGATTAGCGTTCCGTTAAAAAGCGGAAAAGTAACCTGAATGCCCGCAAGTCCGACAGGGTAAAACTTTAGAAAATCATTTGGCTTTTTATCATATCCGAAACCGTTCGTACCATAGGAAGCAAACAGCCCCAGGGTGGGGAGTGATTGGGTTCTTTTTAGCGTTTTAACTTCGGTTAACAGAAACCGGTTCTTTGTTTTCAGTAATTGTAAATCTGTATTGGCGCCTTGTATGTAATTCTTTCCCTCCGTATATTCAATTTCCGGAGCAACCTGTATCTCATTTTCGAAAGACAATCCCATTGAAAATTTTAAAACATTCAAAACCTGGTCGAATTGGCTCTTAGTCTTTTCTTTCTGGTTGTTTAATTGGGTTAATTGCAATTGTACTCTGGAAACATCGGTTCCTTTGGCTAAAAGGTTTTCGTGAAGCAACTGCGTATTCTTGAGCAGCTTTTCAGAATTATTCAGATTGGCCTCAATGAAGCCTAACTGATGAAGCAGGAGTTGTGCATTATAGTATAAATTGGTTATGTCATAATACAATTGTTCCTCCGTTTGGTGGTATTGCAGCATACTTATTTCGGTTGCAATTTTTGTGTTCTCCTTAGCTCCGTATAATCTTGGATCGTACAGTGGCAGGGTTAACTGCAGGTTTGCGTTCAGGTTGTGTGGTACGCCAAACCGGGCTTTCATGAACTCTCCTTCGGGAGCAGCGGGATTAAAGGCTGCAACAGGCATAAACTGATAGGGAAGATCTATGAAATATTTGTATTCACCTTGAACAGAAATTTTAGGAATTAAATTGGCTATGATTTCCTTTTGTTTTTCCCTGCTTTTCTGAATGTCATTTCTTCCCATCAATAGCTTCTTATTATGGATAAGTGCAGTATCAATGCACTGGTCTAACGACCACACCTGGCCTTGTACTAAATTCCATCCCAAAATCAGGACGATAACAAGAATGGGTTTGTGAATGTTTACTAACATAATGAGTTAAAAAATTTTATTTTTTACTAAGGCTATATCTGGCAGCATACGCTAACAAGATTGTAATGATTGTACGAAAAGTCATTGCTCCCAACGTTTTCTTTTCATAGATACCGCCGGTGTTTATATGGATGAATAAACCGATGAAAGTGAGAATTAAAACACCTGCTGCGAACCACAATAAACGGGCGGTCCAACTCTTTCGCCTGATGAATCCATACGCTGCAAGGAGGTAAATAAAACCGCATATAAAGTTGACCCACACTACAAAGAGTACGTAATGACCTTCTATGGCTCGTATCCCGAATAAATCAAAAATGACGGAGCCACCCATGAATATAGTCACCAACCCTAACAGGATTAGTAAACCGGTAGATCCATAAATTATTTTCTTTTTCATTGTATGTGTTATATATCCATAAAGTTCACACTCGTGTTCATCGTGCCTTCTTTGTGTTTATTGTGGTTAAGAAAGCAAACCACAATAAGCACAGGGGCATCATTCGCTCAGGTTACAATTAGTCCTTGACCAGGTGCCTCATGGACGTCTAATGCCCTTCCGGTAATTTTATTTGCAACTTCGTTTTCAATCACCTTTAAAAATTTTTATATTGGTTTTCCGAATTTAGATTACTGAAAATACTTCTCATACTCTTGATACGACTTATCCAGCTTGCTAACAAGATTCTTTGCTTTGGCCGGATCCTTCGTCTCCTGTAATTCTTTCACCAGTTCTAAATGAGGGTGGAGCCATTTGTGCAGTTCATCATGGCTTTTCCCTTTCATCGTGCAGCTTTTAATCAATTGATCATTTTGTTCTTTAACGTTATTAGCCAGAACAGCATAATCGCTTTCATTGTTTTTCAGAAAGCCTGCAACAAGTTCCTGACCTTTAAAAACAAATGGTTTCATCTCATTATTCACCAGCCATTTTTCACCGTTGTTCAACTCGATGGTTTCGGAAGCCTCATCATGTTCATGTTCATTTAGAGCTTCAGTTTCCTGGGTTTGACCAGTTGTTTCCTGTGCCTGGCCTACTTCCGGCTCATTATTCCCGCCACAGCTAATTATGAAAAGGCTTATCGCCGTTACCATTAATAAGGATTTTAAATACTTCATGTTTTATTTGTTTTTGATTAAGGTTAAAAGTGATTGTATCATATTTTCACCATTTCTGAAAATATCGAACTGAAAACCGGCAATGCGCCATTTGAACATTTGGAGTCTGAAGGTTCCCAAAACAATATGCATCAGCTCTTCGGTGGTGATAGCGGTAGTAAATACTTTTTTTTGCTGTCCTTCCATGATGATGGGCATCAGGTGGGTCATAATGACCGTCATAATTTTGAGTATTGTCTGATTAATTCGTTCGCTTTCTTCAAGCAGGCCATCTGAAAACACAGCTACGCAAAAGTGCGGGTTCTCTTTGAAAAACAGCAATTGGTTGCGAAATATGGCCGTAAATTTTTCTTCCGGCGAATAACTTGACGATACCGAGTTAAATCTGGAATCCAGGGTTTCGGCAAGGTATTCCAGGAGGGCAATAATAATTTCTTCTTTGCTTTCGAAATGGCGGTAGATGGCGCTCTCGGAAAAATGCATCTCCTTCGCAAGATTCTTGATCGTTAAGCCGCCGACACCCGATTTCGTCAGGATTTTGCCTGCAGCCTCTATGATTTCTAATTGCCGATCTGTGATTTCCAGAATTGTTTCAGAAGACATGAATATGAATTAAGTATGTAAGTGAATGCTCACTTGCAAAAGTAATATGGTTTTTTTATAAAACAAAATTTATTTTAATTAATTTGATTTTGTCGGGATTTCAATAGTAGAGTCGCCAATGAAATTACAAGGAGGCACAGAAGTTATGCTCCGTTCGTGTATCATTTATTTCCGAAGGATAATAGAAAATTTTAATCGATTACCGATTTATGGTGTGCTTATTTTCCTAATGGTCAAAATTTGTTCTGCATGTCCAAAAGGCCCTTTCTCATCATGTAATATAGCGGAGGTCAACCCAATGCCGTCAGAGCCATATTGCTGCTGCACATCCAATCCCAGGTACACCCCCACAGGCATTCGATAAAGATGGAGTTGAAGATCCAGATTAGGAAACATGTATTTTAATTCATTCTGTTGCCTTACAACCACGCCATTAATGGCATCGGCCATGCCCATAAGTTTTACGAAAGAACTCGTAGATCGCCCTTTTACCATTTCCAATTGATTGGTAAGCCATACAATTCCTTTACCCGGACGCCGATCCGCCACCCGGATATGATCTACAATAGAGTGAATATACCCTCCTCCCCAGACTGACATACCGGGCCATCCGGGCAGGTTTTGAAAAGTAGGGATCGGACGGTCTTCAATGCCTTGCACTTCACTGGTATCTTCACGCTTCATTCTCCAGGCTCTGGCTGTGATACAAACCTTGTCTTCAACCGAAAAAACGGACTCTATCAATTCTATTGTCTTGCCGGGACGGATAGAACGGGTGGTAATTTTAAAGTCCTTTAGGTAAATGATACCATAAATATCAAGACTTATTCTTCCAAATCTCATATCCTTACGGGGGTGAAATTGTTCGAGTTCTGCACATATTACGCCCGTTGCCGGTGCCATATGTTGCTCAAAATCGTTCCATGCACCCTGTGTATGAATTGTGGGTCTGTAACTTGCTGTAACTGTTCCGGCTTCGTCCATTTCCCTTCCTAAAAGCTGATAATAAAACCCCATCTTTTTATCGGCAAAAATATAGGTTTATTCAGATGACGAAATCTGAGCTTCGCAACATCAAAATTCATCCTGCCTGCGTGGTCTGAAAAGTGTGTTTGACTTCTGGAAGATTTTCATTGGTTACTTCACTTCCTTCATCAATTCCGCCACTGCTACCTGCAATTGTTCGTCTGCTCCGGTTACTACCTTTTCCTTGGTTTGTTCCACCTTGATATCGGGCTCAGACTGCCAATTTTCCAGATAGCGGCCATTTATATCTTTTACTCCAATCGGAGGCACGCCCCAGCGAATACCTGTACTCCCCAATGCTTCCCAACCGGCAAAGGTGCAGGTACCCGGCACTGGCATTCCCACCACCTTGTTGATCTTTTGATTTTGAACCATAAAAGTATAGCAATGCCCGTCGCTGTAATTGGCTTCATTAACGAGCGAAATACTGGGCTTCGTCCACCTGAAATTAGCCTCTGTTCCGTTATTGGTTTTGTCCGTTCCGTACTCCATAAATTTCGTTCCGCTCAAGAACATATCCAGATCCGCTACCAGATCGCCACCACCATTAAAGCGCGTATCCACCACCAATCCCTCTTTCTCGAAAAACTTACCCATTACTTCCTCATATACATTTCGATAAACACCATCATTCATCCCTGTCAGGTGTACATAACCCAGCTTGCCATTGCTTTGTTTTAATACTTCCTCTTCATTTTGCTTTACCCATCTACGATACAGTAAATTATTTTCTACGGATGGCGAAACCGGTTTGATGATATAACTTTTTGACGCTCCATTTTGTTCCACCGTAATTAATATATTCTTATTCACCTTTCTGTTCAGGTAAATGGCATAATCTGTATTGACTTCGATGTCTTGTCCGTCAATCTGCGTAATGAGACTTCCGGGCAAAATCCGGATATCAGATTTATCCAGTGGCCCTCCTTTTAGAACCTCTACAACCCTGATTCCTTTGCCCTTGTACACCGGATCGTAGATTATACCGAGAGATGCCGTTACCTCCGCATCCTCACTGAAGTTATTGTACGATGCACCACTGTGCGATACATTTAATTCGCCCAGCAATTCTGAAAGCAATTCAGCAAATTCAAAATTGTTGCCAACACCGGAAAGTTGTTGTGCATATTCTTTCTTCAATCCATCCCAGTCGGCGCCATGGTAACCGGCTGTATAGAAAGTGTTTTTGGTCTTCCTCCACACGTGTTCAAATAATGCTGAGCGTTCCTCGGCCCGGTTAACCACGATATCTGCATTAATGTTAACCTTCTCCTGTTTGCCGGTTGATGGATTTATTTTAGAGATAGAACCGCCGGCATTTAAAATGATTTCTTTATGGTCATTGTCCCAACTCATTTGCCCGTTGCCGGCATTGAGTGGTGCTACCATTTTTGTTTCTTTGGTGCGCAGATTGGTTGACCACAAATTATATCCTTTTTCAAATTTAGCTAAGTAATAAAGTGTTTCACCTTCTGCATCCAGCAAAGCATCCGCCAGAGAAGCTGAATTGACCGTCAGTCTGGCTTTGCGGTATTCTATGCCTTCCAGATCAATGGTAATTATGCTGTCCGTTTTCTCTTTCTTTTTGGCGGTTGAATCTTTGTCCTTATCTTTTTCAGTAAGAGATTTGATATCCTTTAATAATCCGGCTTCGCTTTTGTTCAGGTTGAATTTTTCCCACGCTTCCTTATCAAAAAACATGGCATATACATCTGTCTGTTGACCTCCTGCCATAGCAGCTCCTCTTAGCCCGTCGCGGTTGGAGAACCATATCATGGCCTTACCTCCTAATACCCATTTGGCATCATTATCAGAAAATCCGCTCTTGGTCAGATTCACCGGTTTTGCATTCGATTCGGTAACGCTTATCAGCCCTACTTCAGGATAGATGCTTCCGGCAACGCTATAGTCAAACAACAGCCACTTGCTATCCGGACTCCATTGGTAAGATTGACTTTTTTCGCCCCACATCCTTAGTGGAAGACCACTCATGATGGTTCTGGTTTTCTTAGTGCCAAGGTTGTAAATCAGCAAAGTATTATTGTTTCTGACGTAGGCGATTTCTTTTCCGTCGGGCGAAAATTTGGCTTGCTGGTTGTTGTGAGCATCTTCAAATAAAGGAGCGGTTTCCAATAAAGTTCCTGAATAGAAAAATGGTTCTTCCTTTCGCTGCAATGTGGTTTGATAAATGCTCCATTTGCCGTTTTTCTCTACCGAATAAATAAGAGACTTCCCATCCGGCGAAAATTGTACATCCGCTTCAGCATAAGGAGTGGATGTTATCTGTTTGGTGAATTCATTATTCATGGATGATACAAACACATCTCCCCTGAAAATATAAGCTACTTCTTTACCGGATTTCGGCAGACTGATGAATCCACCCGGTTTTACTTTTACCACTTCCTCGTCGTTCGCTTTGTTATCAGAGCTCACTTGTACGGGAACTTTCGTAGTCTTTCCATTTTGCCAGGTATAGATTTCTCCATTATAGCCAAAACATAAAATTCCATTGGCTGACATGGTTAAGAATCGGACGGGATGATTTTTGAATTGTGTAATGCGCGTTGAACCGGATGCTCCAATTTCTTTTTTGTGCACATTAAAACTTCCACTTTCTTCACTCAGATAATAAAAAGCTTTATCATTATCCGTAAAAACCGGAGTTCGGTCCTCGCCCGCGAAATTGGTTAGCCGCGTATGCTTGTTTTGTTTGATATCATACCTCCATATATCACGTGCTACAGAAGATTGATGGTGTTTTCGCCAGGGGTTTTCTCTTCCTTTATTATCATGATACAAAAAGCTGTTTCCCGTTTTATCAAATGAAATATCTTCAGCGGGGGTAGCCAAAATCTGCACGGCTCTTCCGCCGGTTACGCCCACTGTGTACAGCTCAGCGAGGGATGTAGAAGGATACAATCTGCTTTCGGCCGGATCCATTCGTGAAGCCCCAAATACAATGTGTTTATCATCATTCGTAAAACTGTAAGGATATTCGTTGGCCGAATGGTAAGTGAGCCGGAGTGGCATACCGCCATCAGCCGCTACAATAAAAATATCAAAGCTTCCGTACCGGTTGCTGGCAAAGGCAATCTTTTTTCCGTCGCGGCTCCATACAGGCATAAAGTCTTGGGCCTCGTGATTGGTCAGCGGAATCGCTTTACCTCCGGCGACGGGAACTGTGTAGATATCGCCCTTATAAGTGAAGGCAATGGTTTTTCCGTCGGGTGAAATAGATGGGTAGCGCAACCATTTTGGGTCGTCTTGTGCTGATAGGTTTTTTGCTGTAAACAATATGGAAATCAATAACAGGGGAATAAATCTTTTTTGCATGTGTTTGTTTTTGTGAATGCAGTCAGGAGGAAATTAAACGTAAAAATAATAATTTATAGTTTGCCATTCGGTATATTAGCTGACTCATTTTTTAATTAACAAACAAAGTATCCAATTATGGCAGAAATTCAGGTAGGCCCTTTGCAAAGCATGTTGCAATACGATGGCACATACGGTCCCTATGGCGGTGCATACGTTCCACCGGTGCTGAAGTCCCAGTTAAACAAACTCGCAGATTTTTTTGATTCTGAAGTCAGAAAGGAAGATTTTCAAAACGAGTATATCAAAGTTTTAAAACAGTATGTTGGCAGGCCGTCGCCATTATATTTTGCAAGAAACTTAAGCAATTATGTTGGCTCAAAAATTTACCTGAAGCGTGAAGATCTGAATCATACAGGTTCTCATAAAATCAATAATTGTATGGGACAGATACTTTTGGCACAACGAATGGGAGCCAAAGAAATCATCGCTGAAACCGGAGCCGGACAGCATGGTGTGGCAACTGCAACTGCAGCGGCGTTTGCCGGAATTCCCTGCAAGGTTTTTATGGGTGAGATAGATGCTGAAAGACAATCGCTGAATGTGAGACGTATGAAACTTTTGGGTGCAGAAGTAGTAATTACCCAGTTGGGGAGCAAAACGCTGAAAGATGCTGTGGATGCGGCTTTGGGCTATTACATCGAACATCCGACATCTTTTTATCTGCTGGGCTCGCAGGTAGGACCGCATCCTTATCCGAGAATGGTTGGTTATTTTCAATCCGTAATTGGGAATGAAGCGCGCCAGCAAATTATGCAGGAAGAAGGAAAGTTGCCTGATCATATTTTTGCAGCCGTGGGTGGTGGATCCAATGCCATCGGATTGTTTTCAGGTTTTCTTGATGATTCGTCAGTCAGGATTCACGGGGCAGAGGGTGGTGGAGAGGGGCATTATCCCAGAACTGCTGCTACCTTGAGTTTTGGTAAGCCAACAGTATTTCAGGGTACCATGTCGTACTGCCTGGTTGATGAAGAAGGAAATCCCATTGCATCTGAGTCTATTGCAGCAGGACTCGATTACCCCGGCATATCGCCTCAGCATGCGTTTCTAAAAGATTCGGGGCGGGCAGATTACTCACCTGTTACAGATAGTGAGGCGGTGGAAGCATACAAACTTTTATCAAGACTGGAAGGCATTACCCCGGCTATTGAATCTTCGCATGCCGTGGCTTTGGCTTCAAAATATCTTAAAGATAAAGGAGCGCTTGCGGTGGTTAATTTGTCGGGCAGGGGTGACAAGGATGTAGAAAGGGAGATGTAGTTGCGGCTGTTCGTCGGGGCGAAATCTAAAGACACGAATGTTCACCAGGGAGTATGTTTTTATAAGAAGATATACCTACAACTTTCCAAAAAGTTTAGAGGGTAACTTGAGTCCGCTTTTCTGAACTTTTGGAAAGTCTGATTCCTCTTTTCTGATTAGCAAGTACCTAACTAAACTTTCCAAAAGTCACAATGTTTCCCCTATCTCAATGAAGAGGAGAGAGGTCACATACTTTTGGAAAGTTTCTAATAGAGGTGGTCTGAAAAAGAGATTATAATCCAAAAAGTGGTCCACAACAAAAGAATAACTACAACTTTCCAAAAGTTTAGAGGGTAATTCAAGTCCGCTTTTCTGAACTTATGGAAAGTCTGATTCCTCTTTTCTGATTAGCAGGCACCTAACTAAACTTTCCAAAAGTCACAATGCTTCTCCCTATCTCAATGAAGAAAAAAGAGGTCACATACTTTTAGAAATCCACCTGGTTCAAGTGTTCCAACTTTGTTGGGCCACTTGAATCCATTGATAAAACCGGTTTGTAACCGGATGTCGAAATAATATTTTCAGAAAAACAACCCGACAGAGGCCGCATCATTATGGTATTAGAATTGCATTCGTTTGCCAGAGAGAATCTATCTGATTCAAAGGAAACTCACTCCGACTAACAGAACGTTTTTCCTGAATCCGTTTTCCGATTCCTCCATAACTTTACGCCTTCTCTCATGTATTAAATCAACTCTACAATGTTTTTGAAATCTCTGTTTACTTCTTTTGCAAGTCTATTCATTTTCTTATGGTGTACACCGGCCATGGCGGATGTTCGTCTTCCGGGAATCCTGAGCGACAATATGGTGCTTCAACAGAAATCACAAGCAAAATTATGGGGCTGGGCTGCACCGGATGAAAAAATAAGAATCACGACATCATGGAACAATCAAGTGGATTCGGTAACTGCTTCCGGCGATGCCAAATGGGAGATAAAATTTGCCACTCCTGCTGCAGGCGGCCCTTATTCCATTACTATAAAAGGAAATAATACGATCGAGCTAAAGAATATTATGATTGGGGAGGTATGGGTTTGTTCAGGTCAGTCAAATATGGAATGGAGTTATAATCATGGATTGAAACAGATGGAGAGCGAATTGCCGAACAGTCAAAATTCAAACATCAGATTTTTCAACATATCCAAGAGCACATCCGATTATCCGCAGGATGATTGTACGGCAAGTTGGACAGAATGCAATCCCGAAACGCTGAAAAGCTTTAGTGCGGTGGATTATTATTTTGGCAAACAACTTCAGGAGCAACTTGGTGTGCCCATCGGGCTGATTCATTCCAACTGGGGCGGTACGGCGGCAGAGGTATGGACACCCGAAGATGCGATAACGAGCAATCCGGTATTGAAAGATGCAGCATCAAAAATAGGAGAATCTAAGTGGTGGCCAAATTTACCGGGCAAAGCGTATAATGCCATGATAGCGCCGATAACCTCATTCAGTATCGCAGGAGTTATTTGGTATCAGGGTGAAAGCAACGCCGGTACGGCATCCACCTACGATGAGCTGATGAGAACGCTGATAGGCAGTTGGCGAAAGGAATGGAATAAAGAGTTGCCTTTTTACTATGTGCAGATAGCACCTTTTGCTTATGGTAATAAAAATATTGCTGCCCTGCTCCGGGAGGCTCAATCCAAAACCATGCATTATCCTAAAACCGGGATGGTAGTAGTAACGGATCTTGTAGATAATATTAATGACATTCATCCGCAGAATAAAAAGGATGTAGGAAAGCGTCTTGCCGCCTGGGCTTTGGCAGAAACGTATGGAATAAAAAATATTACTTACAAAAGCCCGGTATTTCGGAAGATGGAGATCAATAAAGAGAGGGCAACCATCTATTTTGACCATGCGCCCAACGGTTTGATGTTGAAGACGGGGGATAAAAATGCAACGGAATTTTATATTGCCGGTACCGATCGGAAGTTCTATCCGGCAAAAGCCAAAATAGCTGGGGATCAGATTATCCTTTCAGCCAGGGAGGTAAAAAATCCTGTAGCAGTCAGGTTTGGTTTCAGCAATACGGCCATGCCGAATATATTCAGCAAAGAAGGACTGCCCGTAACGCCATTCCGTACTGATAATTGGGAGGTGGATACAGGAAAGGTAGAGTAGGGCACACTGCCATCCAATTTTTGCAAATTTTAATTTCTTTCAATAGGAAAACGAACTGCTGCCTGTGCTATTGCAGATACGACTTCAGTCATCACATCAAAATCGAGTGTATCCATGGTGTCGGTTTTCTGGTGGTAGTTTGGATTGCGGCCCGAGGATGGACCACTATTTAGCATGATGGCCGGATAACCAAAATGCCAGTAATTCCGATTGTCAGAAAGAGATGCGCCGCGGTGGTCGTTTGGGAAACTTACAAATCCGGCTCTTGAAGGGTCTGCATTTTTCATAAGCTCATAGAATGTACGATGAAATTCGTGGTATTTATGAATACTGATAACTCCCACGAACGGACCTGTATCCGGAAGTTCCAGTATGATGTCCTGCGGAAAAAATTTATTGGGATCCGATACCCTGTTATAATATCCAATCATTTCGTACGATACCATACCCATTACATCAATCCCTTTGTTCAGGAGCGATTTTGCATGGATATAACTTCCCATTTCTTTCTTGCCAAAGAACGGAGGTTCTTCAAGAGAGTAGGCCACAAAGTCGATGCGGTAATCAATCAAAGGTTTA
>JBIQMB010000049.1:0-11405 GCA_044463745.1 Chitinophagaceae bacterium
AATAATTTTACAACGTTTTTCTCCAGCCATTCCTTATTCCAGTTGTGCTTTAAAGCCAGAAAAGATGCTGCTAAGAATTTATTCTGCAGTGCTTCAATAGCATGATCATCCAAATTTCCAAGGTCGTTAAAGATGAATTCAAATGAAGGGATGAATTGCTTTAATTCTTCATCGATGCCTTTAAAAAGGTCAACCACGGTTTTGCATTTCCATCTCTTTTCGCCGTGATATAGTAAGATGGGAATGACCACAGAGAGCGGCTCTTTATTTTTTATTTGTTTCAAAAATGAAGAGAACATATAACTGCCTATCTGAATAGAAGCATATTTGTCAGGATGGCTTTTGTGCTCAATAAGCAAACAAATCTTAACGACTCCCTTTCCATCTTTTAATTGGCATTCAAAAACGATATCTGAAATCGTCTTTTCCAATGCACCCGAAATATAAGTCTCTGAAATTTGTTGAAGAGTGGAAAAATCTAACTTCTCAACTATTTCTGGCGGCAGGGCAGTTTTCAAATAATCAATGGCCATTTCCTTGTTGGAAAATAAATTACGAATAAAGTCATCGTGCGAAGGAAACAGCTTTTTCATATTATGTAAAAATAGTGGATAAACGAATATGAAAACTATTTGTGTTTTATCTTCGAATCGACACAATGATCTTACCTGAATTCTTTAAATCGATTTCGATCCCTTTCTCGTTTTTTAACCCTACCGTTTATCCTGACCGCAGAAATTAATCACATTATTGACGAGGTTATTGCACTTTGCTACAATCATTTTAAATTCACCTGAAATATTCATTCATGATGCGCAAACACTTTTCATTGCTTAAGCCGTTTGAGCGGGTTAATAAAAAAATATTTTATGTCAATCCTACAATTCCTCCCTCACGTACCGAGCCTGATAAAACCATACTGACGACCTACCGATATAATGCCGAAATCTCCACTGTTCAGGTCACAGATGATGTAGAGCATTATACGAAACCCGAAGAAAAAGAATTCAACTACTGGATTGATGTAGGCGGACTAAGAACACAGGATATCAATAGGTTAGGCGATATTTTCAACATTCATTTTCTGATATCTGAGGATATACTCAGCATTGGGCAAAGACCCAAGATGGATGAATCGGAAACCTTCGTTTTTGCATTGATGAACATGCTTTATTACAATGAAACCACGCAGGCAGTAGAAACTGAACAGGTGAGTCTGTTGCTCGGCAAAAATTATGTAATCAGTTTTCAGGAAGATCCGACCCGCGACCTGTTTGATCCCATTCGTAAGAAACTCACTTTAAAAGAAAGCAGACTGAGGAACTATGGTTCCGATTATCTTTTTTATTCAGTGATAGACATTATCGTGGATAATTATTTTGTAATTCTGGAAAGGATGGGCGAGAAGATAGAATACCTGGAAGAAGAAGTAATTAAAAATGCAACCACTTCTACGCTTGCGGCTATCAATTTATTGAGAAAGGAGATGGTGCTGCTAAAGCGAAATATTTCGCCGGTAAGAGAAATAGTAAATGGGATTTTACGGAGTGAATCTGAATTAATCGACGAACGAACCTTAAAGTATTTCAAGGATGTGTATGATCATATTGTACAGGCCAGTGAACTTTCGGAAAACTACAGAGACATGGTTCTAAACCTCCACGATCTTTATTTGAGCGAACTTAATCTGAAGATGAATGAAGTAATGAAAGTAATGGCAGTGGTGACCTGTTTGCTTGCCCCGGCTACGGTTATTGGTGGCATATTTGGAATGAATTTTTCTGTTATGCCCTGGCTGAACGAACCGCTTGGTTTTTATCTGGCGGTGGTGTTGATGTTTTTGATTCCGGCCGGGATGATCTACATTTTTAAAAAACGAGGGTGGTTTTAAATGTATTCGGTATCGTTAAAACTGGGGCCAATAAGTCAAGTTTATATAAAGCGAGTACCCACCTTCCGCAATCGCATAAAAAAAGCCATCTTCAACGGAGATGGCTTTTTTTAATGTCAATAATTTATTAATAGAATTTGCTTCTGTAATCTTTAATGTTGGCGATTTTTCTAAGGCCGCTAAATGACTGTTGCAAGGCTGTCTGTATTTGCTGGTCATGAAGCATTTTTTGTTGCTGATTAAATGACTCAGAAGAAATCGCTTTTTCGCCTACCTGGTTTACCTTAATAACGAAAACCCCTGTATTTCCCGGTATGGCCGGCGAAATTTTGGTTTGATATTCTTTGTTAAAAGCAGCACCGGCAATCTTCGGTTCATTTCCTATTCCGTTTATGATCATTGCATTAAATGTGAGGGTTGAATCTTCACCGGTTTGCAATACCTCGGTGTTGAAAGTCTGAGCTATAGTTTCCAGTGAATTGGCATTGCCAATTTTGTTCTTGATTTCCTTTGCTTTCTTTTTGTTCAGAAGAATATTTTCTACCTGCGGGCGTGCGGTTTGTGCATCCATGGTTCCCTCTTTCAGTTTTCTATCAACAGCTACTACCAGAAAATCGCTACCGACGGAGAATGGTTCAGAAACGCTCCCTTCTCTGGATTCAAAAGCCCATTTAATGATGCTTCTGGCATCAGGGTAGCTGCCTAACTGGTAATCGTTTTCTTTAATTTCGAAAGGGTAATCAATTTTTGCCAGGCCGTTCTTAGTGATGTAATCGTTGAAGCTCTTTAAATTAGATCCGCTTGCTGATAACTTAACCGCTTCGCTGTTGGCATGGTTGATCGTTTCATCACTTGGGTCAATTTCGCGAGCCATATAAGCGATTTTATAAGCAGTTTCCGGATGAATTCTGTCTAATATTTCGATATAATGATATCCGAATTGGGTTTCCACAACCTTTTTGGTTTCGCCTTTGTCATTGAGTAGAAATTTACCAAACTCTTTTGCAAAATTGTCGCTCTGGATGGTTTGCAGATCAAAGGTCATAACCCCATTGGTTTGCTTTGCGGCTTCATCTGTAGAGTATTTCTGTTCCAGTTCATTGAAATTAGCGCCGTGCTGTATGGCAGTAGCTATGCTGTCAGCAAGTCTCTTAGCCGTTGAATCAGCCATAAGCGGTTGCTGTGTCTGCGGATTGATGGTACCTAACAATATGTGCCTTACTTTAAAGCTGTCGGGCAATACTCTTGTTTCCAGTTTCTTAGCCAAAACATAATTGCGTCCGTCCAGATAAGGGCCGTAAACTCCGCCTACCGGCAGGGCAATGATTTCATCCTTATACGGCATATTCATTTTAGATCCCGCAACATAACCATCGAATAAAGGGACAGAGGATGAATTTCTTCCCAGAAAAAACTTCGCGTTGGTATCAGCTTCAAACGGAGCCTTTAGTTCCTCAATTGTATTAAGCACACGCTGGCTATCTGCACTGCTTGGTGCTGCGCTGAAAGCTACATATGAAAGCATCACGCCTGCCTCCTGCTTAAATGATTCTTTATGAGCCTTTACGTAATCTTTGATTTCCTGATCTGAAACCTTGAGCGTGCTATCACCTATTGTAGAATATGGAATGGCCACGTAATTGATAACCGCAAATCTGGATTCGTTCTTTTTATTCATTTCAGTCATCCATGTGGGTTGATACACGCTGGCCGAAATCATTGCGGTGTATTTTCCGTAAAGCGTATTCAAAACCATCGGATCAATTACCTGACTCACAATCGCATTACGCTGCTCTTTATTGCGTTGCGCTTTTACTTGTGTCCACCATTGTTTTGCCTGCTCAATGTCGTAGGCACCCGTATTCGGATCGGTAAATGCCTGCTTTAATTGCGGTGGAGCATCATCACTAAACATAATTGAACTCATCTCCTTGGCAGTAAAGACAAGGCCCAATTTTTCGAATTGTTCGTTTACGATTTTCTCGGCTACTATCTGATCCCAGGCGCCCTGCATAATCTGATTTCGCTGGCTCGATTGATTTCCAAACTGAGCCTCCATTTCCTGGACCTTCTGGTTGAAATCGAAATAATTTACTTCCTGGCCATTAATTATGCCCAACGTCGTTTCATTACCTCCGCCAAAAAGTTTTCCGGTTCCGCTCATAGAATCCATTAATATGAATCCAATAAGGCTTATAGCAATGACGGCTATGACGATTACAGCGCCCTTTTCGCGGATAGTTTCAATAATTGACATGTTGTTACCTTAATATATTAAATTGTTTAGGGCGGCAAAAATAAGTGAATTTGAAATAGAAACAAAAGTGGTTAAACCAACAGAAATTATAAAAATAAATGAAGGCGTAATATTGATTCCACAAGGTAAAAGCAAGAATATCCATTATCTCACTTAATGCTCAAATTCGCATTCCATTACGGCAGTTAATTAAGTTTTTTTGTGTGCCAAAATGGAGATAATGGATATCCTAAACTATTGATTTACAATGTCAATTTTGTTGAATGGCATCCTAAAGCCCTTTCTATACAAAAAAATCGGAATTTAATAGTAAGATACTTTTAAAACCGAACCATCTGCCATTGAAGTCACGTACCAGGTACTATTATCAACCTGTTTGATGCCCACCGGCTGATTCAGTCCGTCTGCGATTGTTTTTCGGTTTTTCCCGTCTGTCCAGATCAAGGAGCCTGAATTCGGTTCAAAGTTAGTACCCAAACCAAACGAATTGGCATACTGTAAAACGATGTCAGCACCAAAGCCTCTTGCCTGATCTACAAGCATTGTATAGTTATCCTGATAAACTGAAACCTTACCTGATTTGGATACTTTATAAATTGCCGCTTTTCCCTGAACAAACGGAAAACCTGTTAATGTGGTCACCAGGAAATCGTGACCATCGTACCACACGGATGTCGGAACAGCCTGAACTACAGGACCTCCTACTCCGGGAAATAATGGGTTAGGTAACGCCGGAATTTCTGCCAGAATCGAATATTGATTTTCTCCGCTGCGGTGCAGGATGGCATTAGCACCGGCATCTGCGATGTACAGGTCTCCATCCGGTCCGACGGTAAGATTGTAAGGGTGCGAATCTTTGTCGGGATTGTTTGGAGAGGGGATTTTTGAAACGATGGCTCCGATGTCTTCTTTTGCAAGCACTTTAGCATCCATCGGTTTATCACCTGGTTTGAATCCGGAAACATCTGCTTTATATAGATAATCACCTGATAATATATAGAGGACTTTTCCCTGGCGTAAAATATGAACGGTACCTTGCAATTCATTTGAATGTACATTGGCATAGGAAGACAGGTGAATAATGGCATCATATTTTTTACCATTTCGGGTTATCATAACCACCTTCCCGTTATCATTATGCGTATTACCGTTTTGATCAGCGATGTCCGTTCCACTTTCAGTTACCCAGATATTGCCATGGCCATCTGTTTCAATTCCCATAGGGCCTGCTAACCCGGAAGCAATAGTGGTAACGGAAAGCGTTAAAGGATGATTTTCTTTTTTACATCCTGAAAATATGGTAAAAAGGGCCATGCTTGCCATAAGACAACATGCCGACTGTAGATGTAATTTTTTAAAAAGTTTCATTTTATTTTATTTAAAATTTATAACGATCGGTAAAGGTAATAGGAGCAGGCACTGATTGACTGGCAAAAACAAGGTAAAAGATGATAAAAAGAAGGTCTGTTTCCTGATTACGGGGGGACGAAAAAGTGGCGAATAGAGCTCATCTGGATTAGAGTGGGTGCATAATGAGAAGACCGACTCTTTTATCAGGATGATCTTTGGAAAATTTTATGAGACAGAGTGCAAAAACCTAAAACTCAATCCATATTTCCACCAGTTTTTCCAAAATGTTCAACCTGATTATGGATGGGTTTTTTGGACATCAGGTAAGTGAAAATCGATCTTAAATCAGCAGTATCCATGCCTGCATATATTGTCCATGGCATAATGGTATTAACCTGTCCGGGCTTTAATAGCTGAACATTGGCTGAATCATTGAAGGCTTTGAAAACACTCACAAATTCCTCCGCTGTCCAGTTTCCGATTCCCGTTTGTTTGTCAGGAGTAATGTTTGCAGAACGCAGAACACCATTTGGCATATTAAATTCACGTCCTCCGGAAAACTCTTTACCGGCAATGATGCTTCCTCTTTTAGCCGGCGTATGGCACTCTACACAACCAGCCATATTAACCAGATAAGCGCCATAAGCAAGCGTATCAGACCGTTTGGGCAATGGAATCAGTGTCGGTTTATGAGGAATGGTATTGATAATAAGATTCATAGGGAAATCGACTTCATGAGGCGGAATTATATTCTCTATTGGTGTCAGAACTCTCAAATAAGCTATAATATCTTCCACATCCTGAGCCGACATTTTTCCATAATACAGATATGGCATAACCGGAAAAAGTGATTTCCCATCCTTACTGACACCGGAAGTAACAGCACGAAAGATTTCGCCATCTGTCCAATTGCTCAAATGAGCGGGTGTAAGATTTCTGGAGTAAAACTTTCCCGGAAAACCCATTTCAGGACCAAAAAATTCCCCTCCCTTTCCTTCGGTTCCCGGTACCATCGGACCCGAATATTTTTTCCAATCCCGGGTAGAGTGACAATCCATGCAAACGGCCACGTGCATGGCAAGATATCGCCCCCTTTCTAAATTTGCCTTCTTTGCTTCATTTTTCGTATCCGGCATTTCTCCCACGTTGGGCAAAACCAATTTTAAATAAGTAAACGATGAAATAATTGTCAGAGTAATAATTCCAGTTATAATGAGAATAGCTTTTTTCATTTTGATTATCCTTGTTATGAAATGAAAATATATATATAAAGGTGTTTTTGTTGTTACGATGAACTGATTCGCCGAAATGTGCTGTCAAAGTTTTTGTTTCAAGGAGCAGTTTTTTAACGAACGCAAACACGCTATATATTTCCGCTGCAAGCTAAGTGGGCCATTCGGCTTTGAGATGTGATTTTCCCGGTAAAAAATTAGAATTTAAAACTCCCGGGTATTTTTTAAATTCTTTAGGCCAATGGCCGGTATGTTTTTTACAAAAAGAACTGAAATAATCAGGAGAAGAAAATCCCAGATCGTAAGCGATTTCTTTGGATGATTTGTCTGAGAACTTTAGTGCTTCTGTGGCCCTTATCACCAGTTGATCAATAATCAAACTCTTTGCATTTGCCCCAAGTACAGAATGTGTGCATTCATTGAGGTAGGCTGATGATACGTGAAGCTTCATGGCATATTGCCTGACATCATGAATTTCTGTAACGTATTCATTCACTTTTCCCATAAACTTCGATACCAGAACAGCCTTATTATCATGTTGCGGATATGATGGTTTTATCTTCCAATGCGGGTCACAAAGGATCAAAAAAGCCTGGTTTAAAGCCCTGATGGCCTCCTCCCTACGATTCAGATTTGTTTTTATTAACCCATCCATCAAGCTCAAAATTGATTCAAGCTGCTTCTTCAGATCAGGATCTATCTTTGCCTCATTGCACAAGTACGGATGCAGAATTCGTATATGCGTTATTGGCAACTGGGTTAAAAGAGGGTCATTCAGAATATTTTCTGAGAGATGAAGGACATAACCTTGAAGCCCATCTGAATTGTCAGTTAAAAATTTCCATTGACATTTTGGGTAAAGGAAAAACATTGTGTTTGTGATGTTTTCATGAATTACGTTATCAATTAGTATGGCTCGGGCTTCACCAGTAATCCAAATGATCGAATAGGAATATTCCTTTATCCAACCGGAATTGCGCGCTGCATTTAAGTTCTCGATTTTTATAAGATTGTTTACCGTCACCAGACTAATTTTTAAAAGTCCTCCTAAAACCAGGGTGGTTAGGATAAACGGAATCACCAATATCTTAGAAAGGGTTAAGTGAGTAGTGAAATTTTTTCTACGATAAAAGTAAATTTAATTTCTTCTAAACTGCATTATTTTTATTTTTCTTGTCGGAGCACAACTTTTTCCAGATCCTTTCGGGCTGGAGCTGTAACCATTTCGCCGTCGGCCGTAAACCGGGATCCATGGCAGGGGCACTCCCACATTTTTTCAGAGTTATTCCATGAAACACTACAATTCATATGGGTACAAAGCGGGCTAACAGAATGTAACAAGCCTACCTCATCTTTGTAAAGCGCAATAGAATGTTCGCCATATTTGACTACCCTGGCTTCGTCATTCATCAAGTCGCCCGGCGCATCAATTTTATCTGTTGGCAATAACTGGCTGATAAAATTACCGGCCACATCGGCTGCGTTTTTTACAAAATTTGAAAATCCGGCTACAGGTTTTACCCGCGCCGGAGAGAACAATTTTTCGTATTCACTTTCTCCGGTCATGATCAGTTCTCTTAATACTTTAGAAGCTATCTGGCTATAAGTAATTCCGTTGCCACCATAGCCGGTAGCAACAAAAACGCCTTCCGGATTTCCGGGAAGATGGCCGATATAAGGCAGCGCATCTGCTGATTCAAAATATTGTGATGACCATCTGAAAGCTATTTCTTCGATGTTGAAGAATTTTCGTACATAGTTTTCGAGGTTCTCAAATTGCGCATTCGTATCGGTCACCTCGGCCGTCCTGTGATCCTCTCCCCCTGCTACGAGATAAGGTCTTCCATCGATCATTTGCGTGCGATAATAATGATAAGGTTCTTCCATATCATAAGCCGGATCCGTCGGATAATCGCCCTCCAGCCGGGCGGCTATGACGTAGCTGCGATAAGGCGCACACCTGAAATGTAATATGTTAACTCCAGGTGGAATGTGCGTGGCATAAACCAGTTTATGCGCAAAAAACTCTCCTTTCGAAGTCTGCACTGTTAGCAATTTATCCGGCTGCTCATCCACGGAAGTAACGCGACAATTTTGCATAATGATTCCTCCGGCCTTTTCAAATGCTTTTGCCAATCCATACACATACTTTACAGGATGCATTTGCGCCTGGTGATCATAGACCAACGCTTTTTTAAATGGCACAGGTACAGTTATACGATCAACTGTTGTTACCGAGCACCCTGCTTTTTGCGAAGCCTGCAATGCGTTATCCAATTCTTTTTTTTGTTTCTCATCTGTAGCATACAGATATCCTTTTTTTGTTTCGAAATCGCAATCAATATTAAATTTCTCCACGTTTGTTTTTGCTATTTCAATGGCTTCCATCACTGCTTTCAAAAGCAGACGGTTATTTTCTTCGCCAATTTTCTTTTCCAGTTCCGACCAGGTGTAATCCAGAATGGTGTTAAGATGCGCAGTAGTGCCGGAGGTCGTTCCGAAAGCCAGATTTTGAGCTTCAGCAACCATGCAATTCATTCCGCTCGTTTGTAACATGCAAGCTGTGGTAATGCCGGTAATGCCTCCTCCAACGATGATGACGTCAAATGTTTTAAGGTCATTACCTGAAATTACCGGGGTATAGCCGGGCATATCTTTTTGCCAGATACTGAGGTTAGCGCCATCTCTTTTCATATTTTTTCTTTTGAAAATATAACATAAAAAGTATGCCATTATCCGGTGTGGCACCAGGCTCTGAGTCGTTTGTCTTAGTGTGTTGTAATACAGTTTTTGGTATTTCGATTTTATAAAATTATACAAAGACTATTTACTATTTTGCATTCAGGTACTCATTTTTTCCCCTAACGTTTCTTCTTTTTTCAAAATTTTAATGATGGAATCAAATCCACAGATTGATCTTCGACAAACACAGCCCTCTGATCTGGAATACTTTTTTAAATTCCAACTTAATGAGGAAGGTCGTTATTTAGCTGCATTCATGCCTGAAAATTCAGATGACAAACAGGTCTATCTTAAAAAGCATCTCCGTTTTTTAAACGACCCGTCTGTTTGCAATCAAACCATCCTTTTGGGTAAAAAGATTGTGGGTAGTATTGCAAAATTCACCATAGACGGGCAAGATGAGGTCACGTATTGGTTAGACAGAAATTATTGGGGCCAAGGAATTGGAAGCGCTGCCTTGGCCAGGTTTCTTACCTTAGAAAAGACACGGCCGCTTTTTGCAAGAGTAGCCTTTGATAATATTGGATCGCAGCGAATTTTGGAAAGGAATGGTTTTGAAAAAATTGGTTCTGACACAGGATTTGCAAGTGCCAGAAATCGAGTAATTGAAGAGTTTATATACCGTCTTGATTTATCCTTAACATAGTCGCGTTCTGATTATGGGCATGATTTATATTCTAATGTTACAGAACGATTTTTTGGGTTTTATAAATAAAACGTAGCATGGGGAGGTAATCGCATATATTTGTTATACCATACATTTTTTATCAACTCCTGAAATATGAAGATTAAAGCCTTAATCACCATTTGCTTCCTTTTGTTTTTCATGCATCTTGCAGCACAGTACAAACATGATTCCATTAAGGTAGAACATGGCTACCTGCATTATTATACTAAAGGTCAAGGGAAGCCGTTGGTGCTTTTGCAAGGTAATACCGGAGCTTCAAGTTATTACATGCGTTCTCTGGGAGATTCTATAGCCGGCCACCGAATCATCCTTGTTGATTATCAGGGTACGGGCCGGTCTGTTTATCGACCAGAAGATGTAAGCTGGGCTACTATCGACAATATTGTTAACGATTATGAATTGGTTAGAAAGCATTTGAAGATAGAACAATGGACCCTGATCGGGCATAGCTACGGTGGGCAGCATGCGCTTTATTATGCAGCTAAGTATCCACAATCTACGAGCAGGGTTATTACCATCGGAGGAGTAACTACGAATAATAACGTATTAAAATACTGGTTTGATAATTTGTCATTTAACCAGTCGGATGAAGATAAAGTACGGATCAGCCAGCTCATGCAGGATACGGTTATGAATATGGTAACTCGGGATAGAGAATTAATGGAATTATGGGCCAGGCCTGCATTTTTTAATAAGAAAAAAGCCAGGCTAATGAGCGATTATTTTACTGATGAAGAACTGATGATTTCGCAGAATGTAGCTTATCAGCGGGCATGGATGAGCCACCCGGAATTTGCATCACTCGATTTTTCCAATGAGGTTTATGCATTAAATATTCCCGTCAGGCTTATTCAGGGAAGACAGGATCCGGTTGGTCAGGAAATTCCTGTCGTTTTTCAGCGGGAAGCCAAAAATGCTGAATTGGTATTTATAGATCAATGCGGCCATTTTCCATAGTTTGATCAACCGGAAATATTTTTCAAACATTTGAACGAATTTCTGGTAAACTAAGCCTGGGATTGATCCGACTTCAGGATGTTTTAGCGTGTTACATCCACAACGTCTTGCACATTCTGGCCCGAACAGGTAGATGAGACATGGATATCGGTGCCAAATATTGAGGAATTGTCAAAAAAAGAAGTTTGTAAAGTAATTAAATAATTTGCCTGAAACTACCTTTGACGTATTATTGGGGTGCATTTCAAATTTTCGCTACCCATTTAAATTTAGTTGTTAAATTTATGA